>JAUNAI010000013.1:0-31195 GCA_030527705.1 Planctomycetia bacterium
AAATAACTGTGAAAATGACTGCGGAAAGGACCGTCCTTCCTTGAATTTTCATGTGTAATTAGGATAGACTTTATTTACTCTTAACCTTCTCGAAATCCGCGAAAAAATTCGGATAGGTTTTTACTGTACAGCCTGGGTCGAGAATCGTGACGCCGGGAAGTCGCAGACCCGCTACCGCGAAACTCATCGCCATTCGGTGGTCGCGGTACGTCGCAATTTCGACCGGTGGAATCGTTTTTTCCAGATTCTGGAGGCTTTTTAGGTTTTCCGTATTTTCTAGGATTTCCGGAGGTAATGGGTAAATCGTCATTCCGTCCTCGAATTCGTCCGCGCGTACACCAAATTTTCGCAATTCGGTTACCACCGCGTGAATTCGGTCGGTTTCCTTGACGCGCATGTTCGCGACGTTTCGGATGGTCGTTGGTGAGTCGGCGAAAAGTGCTACGACCGCTAGTGTCTGAGCCGTGTCGCTGATAAAGTGCATGTCCACGTCGATTCCCCGAAGCGGAGTTTCCGGCGTGCGAGATACCCGTATGGCATCTGGGAGATATTCGACGGAACAGCCCATTTTTGCGAGACATTCACAGAATCCGACGTCTCCCTGCAGTGCGTTCTTCGTAAGGTTTCGGACGGTAATTTCTCCACCCGCGACGGCTGCGGAGGCAAAAAAGTAGCTTGCGGCGGAAGCGTCTGGCTCGATGACGTACCGTGTCCCCTGATAAACCTGTGCAGCAGGAATTCGGAACGTGTTTTCCGTCGGCTCCTCCACTATTATACCGAATGCGCGCATGACGGCGATTGTCATGTCGATATACGGTCGAGAAACCAGACCGCCAGTGACGCGGATTTCCGTTTCTTTCCGTGCACCGGGGACTGCCATGAGAAGCCCGCTAAGGAACTGGCTGGAAACGTTTCCAGGAATCGACGCGCACCCGCCGGGAATGCCGTCTGCACGGAGAAGGACGGGGGGGCAGTCATTCTGGAACTCGCTCTCGACCGTGACGCCGAGCTGACGCAGACCGTCCAGAAGGTCACCCAGCGGACGTTGGCGCATCCGTTCCACGCCGTCCAGCCGGAAATTTCCATGGGAATTGGCACACATCGCGGTCAGGAAACGGATGGTTGTTCCGCTATTTGCGCAAAATAAATTGGTCATGTTTTCCGCTGAAACAGGAAACACGCCGCCGCACCCCTGTACGCAGATTTCCGAGTTTTCAGGGTCGTGAACCACAGAAATTCCTGCTTTCCGCAGAGAATCCATCATCACCTGTGTATCTTCACTGTCCAGCGCGCCGACAAGAAGCGACTCGCCCCGTGCGACAGCCGCAATCGCGAGTGCCCGATTCGTGATACTCTTGGACCCTGGCGGCGTAATTTCCGCGTAAATCGGCTTCGACGGTGTGATGGTAATAGAATCCATTTTCTTTCTCCTTACGTACTAAAACCCAATTCTATACCATTCATTGTACATAGTTTTTCGAGATTTACAAGAGGAAAATGTGGATTTTCCGTGATTTTCAGAGAATTTACTGAGCTCATAGGGAGCCTTCAATAAACTCCGCTGTCACCCCGTCCGGCAGTCGAGAGATCGCGTCTTTTCCGAGAACCTCGCACGCGGTCGCCCAGTAATCCGCCTCGGTCGCGGTGGGAGCCGTCACGGTCACGTTCCAGTGCGGGGGAACAGGCTGGCCAGTCCGTGGGTCAAGAATTTGGCTGAATTGATTCCCCTGAATTTCGAAATTCCGCGCGTGATGTCCGCTAGTACAGACACCACCATTCTCGAGCGTTATGATTTTTCGTGTTTTTTTGTCCGTCGGCTGCGCGGTTGGGTTTTCCACCTCAATCGGTGTTTTACTCCGGTAAACGGCGATGTCTCCGCCAACTTCAACGAAAGCCGAGAGCGTTTCGTCGCTGGCGGTCAGGACTTTCAGAGCCGTATCAATCGCCATTCCTTTTGCCAGCCCACCGGTTACCAGAGCCACCGTGGCGTTCTTTTTGGTGACTGAGTCACGGCCAATTTCGAGCGCGTCCCAAGTTGATTCTGCGCGGATTCTTGCTAGTTCCTCCGTATCAGGCATCCGATTTTCCCGTTCACACATCAGCCAGTAAAACCAGACCGCGCCACAGGTGATGTCGAATGCTCCGTCCGTCTGGTCATACGCCTGTCGCGCTTTCTGTAAGAATTCTGCGGTAAATGGAGAGATTCGGACCGTTTCGTTTACCTTCGCGCTGTTAATTCGGCTTATTTCCGACTGATTTAGCCATGTACTGGTAAGTTGCTCGCACTGCCGCAATTCATGTTCTGCTGTCTGAAGAAGTTCATTTCCCTTCTGTACGTCGCAATTTCTGACGGTAATACTCAGTGTACATGACGTTCCCATTACGCGGATAGGGTGTGTCATGAGCGTTGTCGTTTTCTTCCCGGAATGAACCTGAAAAGCGGCCAACGCCGTCGCGAAAGCCAGCACAATGAAAAGAATCTGGTGGAATTGCGGTTTCCAGCCCGGACCGATTTTCAGCATCTGCGCGGACATAATAATCATTCCTTTTTTTTCAAAAATAGGCGAGACTTTTCCCAAAAAAAGTGGGACACCGCTTGTATTTTCGGTCCGTTTCGGGTAAAATCTTCAGTATATATTTTATCCTCAACACACTATAAAAAATATAAATTTAAATCGTGAACGTGTCCGATATTCCCTTCTTTTCAAGAGGGGATTGGCGACGCGAGACGTATCACCTCCCAATGTGCGAATTCATCATTTTTTTATAAAACCATGAAACATATCATTAAAACCTCACCACCGGCGGATTTTACCGCGTATGTGGAAAAACATAGAAATGCGGACTGGGATGACTTCAGCCGTCCGGAAAATATGCGGATTAAGGCACTTTTCGGAGAGTTTCTTCGTGAAGAACAGGGATATATCTGTTGTTACTGCGAAGAAGAAATTGCGAAAGGAATCTGCCATATCGAGCATTTCAAGCCGAAAAGTTTCTTCCCGAATCTCGCGCTGGATTATCGGAACCTTTTCGCAAGCTGTAACGGTTGTGGAACGAAAGGCGATATGACTTGCGGCATGAAAAAACGGAATATTTACTTCCCCTCCCTTCTAAGTCCGTTGGATCCCACGTGCGAAACAAGATTTTTATACACTGCCGACGGACAGATGTTACCAACCAACGAAAATGACAGTCAGGGGTGGGAAACGCTTGCGTTGCTGGGGCTGAACTCGCCGAAATTGCGTCGCCGGAGGGAAATGTTATATCAGGAAATTCAGAATTTACGCGAAATTTTACCGCCGGACAATTTTCGCAGTTACATACGGATTCGGCTGGAAAAAAGTCCGAAAGGGAGATACTGCGAGTTCTGGACTACCGTCCGTTATTTTGGGTGGGAGGAAGAAACCGCGACGGGTGCGGAAAATCCGTCCTGAAAATGTATTTCCCCCCAATCGGGTTGTTTTTGGCTTTTTTTCTTCTTTTTTGCCGTTTCCGACTGCCATAACTCCCGCCGGGGGGAATGGACAGCGAGGGAATATAAAGATATACTATAAAAAGAAAAAAAGAAGAAAAGCCTCCCCTATTAGGGGAGGTGACGCCGAAGGCGACGGAGGGGTCGGGGTGGAAGTCTTCAAAAAACGAAATAAAAAAATGTCGTGTTTTGAAATGATTTTTGGGCAATTCAACCCAACCCCTCCGCCTCACTAACGTTCGGCACCTCCCCTAAAAGGGGAGGCTGAAGTTTTAACCCTTAAAAAAAGAGAAATTATGTCAACTACAATTCCTGCGTATCATCCCGTCAGTGCTCCGGATTATTTACCACGTAAACAGATGCGTGAACTTCAGACCGCTCGCCTGAAGCGGATGGTGGAACGTGCGTACACGGTCGAGCTTTACCGAAATCGTATGAACGAAAAAGGCGTGACGCCGGCGGATATTCAGAGTATCGATGATATTTCCAAATTGCCGTTCACGATGAAGAACGATTTGCGCGACACGTATCCTTATGGACTTTTCGCGTCGCCGATGAATGAAATTGTGCGTCTTCACGCTTCGAGTGGCACGACGGGAAAACCGATTGTGGTGGCATACACGAAAGAAGACTTGGACGTCTGGGATGAAGTGGTCGCACGTGCTCTGGTCGGTTACGGCGTGACGGAAAAGGACATCGTTCAGGTCGCTTACGGTTACGGACTCTTCACGGGCGGTCTGGGACTTCACGGTGGCGCGTCTCGGCTGGGGTGCACGGTCGTTCCGATTTCCGGTGGCAACACGGAACGCCAGATTATGCTCATGCGCGACTTTAACGTGACGTGCTGTGGCTGTACTCCGAGTTATTTCGTACACATTATCGATAAAGCCCTCCAGATGGGCGTGAATATGCGTGATTTGCCGATTAAATTCGGAGCGTTCGGCGCGGAACCGTGGTCGGAAGAAGTTCGCGCTTACATCGAGGAACAGGCGGGCATTAAGGCGTTTAACATTTACGGTCTCTCCGAAATTTGCGGTCCTGGCGTCGGTGCGGAATGTTGTTTCCAGGACGGAATGCACATTTTCGAGGACCATTTCTACCCGGAAATCATCGACCCGGCAACTGGAGAAGTTCTCCCGGACGGCACGGAAGGCGAGTTGGTTCTCTCGACGCTGAGTAAGGATGCGATGCCGATGTTGCGTTACCGGACGCGTGATATTACGACGATTGACGTGGAGCCGTGCAAGTGTGGACGTACGATTCGTCGGATTCGCCCGATTCGTCGCCGTAGTGATGACATGTTGATTATCCGTGGTGTGAATGTGTTCCCGTCGCAGATTGAGACTGGTATTCTTCGCGTGGACGGTGCGTCGCCACACTTCCAGATTGTGCTGGAAACTGGCGCGGACGGACTGGACCGAATCGAGGTGAAAGTGGAAGCCACGCCGGATGCGCTCGACGATACGGTCGCGTCGGTGGAACAGTTTAAGAAGAGTATTGCGCAGTCGATTTCGCAGATTATTGGTCTGTCGGTGAAGATTACGTTGGTTCAGCCGTACACGATTGCGCGAAGTGAAGGAAAGATGAACCGCGTGGTGGATAATCGCAAGAAATAAGAAAAAAACTCAAGGAGACACTAAATAAATACCTGCGACGCAGTCGCGATCAAGAAGTTTTTGAAAGAGGGGGCTGGGGAGAAAACAACATTCAAAATGTTGTCTCCCCACGACCGTTACGACATGACGGGTAGCAAGTTCCTCCCGATAGGGTGGAATCTTGCGTAATGAGTTTAGCCTAAAAACTTACTTCATTCCGTTACAAAAAATTTCTCGTTTTATAAGGGTGATTTAATCAGTGTCTCCTCAAGAAAAGCAAGCAGTCGAAGACTGCGATCAAGAGTTTTTTGAAGGGGGAGTGTGAGGGGGAAACAATTTTGCAAAAAAGTTTCCCACCTCACCACCGCAACGACATTCCGGGCAGCCGATTCCTCCCGCAGGGTGGAACTCGGCGTTTGTGTTTAGCCTCAGCCTCCAACTGCGACTTTCCAAAAAATGGAACCCCTGAACGACAATTCCCTGAAATTATTCGATGAACGTTCCTATTCTTCGGAGACGCTGAAGGCGGAATGTCCGAATTTGTACCGGTACGCGAGTCGGAACGGGGCGACTTTCGTAGAGTATGTGTATTTACGGGATATTTGTCCCAATCGTACGGTTTTGCTGGCAATTTTCGGCGCGAGCGCGGTCGGAAGCGGATATTTCCTGCAGAATTGGCTGGTCGGAAACGGCGAAACGTGGCGCGCGACGCTTGACCTTGTCGGACTGGCGATTTCGTGTGTCTGCCTCCTGTTTATCATGCCGTTTTGGGTGCGGTGGTTCCTGTTTTATGACAGTAAATTGCCGATTCGGACGGTTCGGATTGAGAAAAATACGCTTTACATCACCGAGACGGGAAATTGCGAGACCATCGAAAATTTTGATCGGCTCAAGTTGCGAAAACGCTTGTTTCCGTGCGACGACGCGCTGTTTCAGTTGCCGATACGGAAAAAGTGTGTTTTGATAAATGTCCGCTATGGAAGATGGATTGCAATAGGAATTTCAAAAGAGACCTTTACGGCTCTGGAGGAGTATGAAAAATTGCGTGTGACCTAATTTTAGCCTCCCCTTTTAGGGTAGGTAGAAGCTAAACACTAACGCCGAATTTCACCCTTCGGGAGAAATCGGCTACCCGGAATGTCGTTACGGTTTGTGGGAGAAACCATTTTTGCAAAATAGGTCTCTCCCAGACCAGAAAACGGTTAAATTGCCGAATCGGGGTGGGCGGTCGTGTCGCAAGTCGTTTCGCAACGCGTAACGACGGTGAAGCGGAATTTCACGTTGCGTCGGTATTAAAAAATTCAAAAAAACTCCTGATCGCGTTCTACGAACGCTTGCTTTTTAAAGGTTTTATATTATGAGTCACATTCGCGCCGTAATCCAACGTTTACAGTCCCTCCAGTGCGCAGGGGTCGAGGACGTTGCGCACTCGCGGGCGGCGAAACTGCTGGAAATTCTGAAATCCCAGAAAAAAACGGCTCAACCTGCCGTAGCTGTCGTTTCTACGGTAAAAATATCGGAAACCGGACCGCGACCGTGGGAAAAACGGGTGGAAACGCCGAGTGTGAAACCGGCTGTAAATCCGACTACGCAACCGTCAACGACGCCTGCGCCGGGGTATTCCAGTGGTTACGGCACGTCAAAAAGTTATGGAAATTCAACCAATAATCGGGGGTATACGCTTATGGCGCCGAAACGGCAACCACTTTCATTGGAGATAATCGTCCCGCCACACGAGGATTACACGTCGCTGACGCAGATGGAAGACCGACGTGAAGCGCTCCGACTACTCGGCGAGAAGGTCGCGAAATGCGTGCGGTGTATTGATTTAGTCTCGAATCGCACTCAGACCGTTTTGGGGACGGGAAATCCGTATGCGTCGCTGATGTTTCTCGGTGAAGCGCCGGGCAAGGACGAGGATGTACAGGGCGTGCCGTTCGTCGGGCGGGCAGGGCAGTTGCTTACGGATATGATTCAGAAGGGAATGAAGATAAACCGCGAGGAAGAGACGTATATCTGTAATATTCTCCGTTGCCGACCGCCGGGAAATCGGGCACCGATGCCGGAGGAAGCGTTTAAGTGTCGGCGTTTTCTCGATACGCAGATTGACATCGTGAAACCGAAATTTATCTGTTGTCTGGGAGCGTCCGCCGCGCAGTATTTACTGGATACGACCACGACGATAAGTCGTATGCGTCTGCGTGAGTATCGGTACCGGGACGCGGTGGTGGTGTGTACGTATCACCCGGCATATCTGTTGAGGAATCCGTCCCAGAAGAAGGCGACGTGGGAAGACCTGCAGTTTTTGATGAAACTGATGGGGATTCCAGTAGAATAAAATCAATTTTTTGAATGAAAAGAAGATAAAATAGACGAATTTTCACGAAAGCTCACTCACTAGTGACCTCTTCCCCACACGAGTGGGGATGTTTCTTGTATCGGTTACATTAACAGTGATGAGAACCGTGATTCCTCGCGAAAGCGGGGGAAGAGCCTCCTGAAAATGGAGGCTCTTTTTTTAGTAAATGCTGATTAAGTCCCGTTTTGGGGAGGCGATGCGAGATGAGCCGCCTCCCAGTTAATGCGTAGTTACTTTTCTAAACCGATTCGGTCGACAGGGATTATCTGATACGTTGGAATCAGTTTTTTGAGTTGTTGCTGAACACCACGGAAACCATCGGATTCCGGATTTTCCACGGAAATTTTTTCCTCACGGAATGTAGCACGGACGGTTCCTTCCGGATTCAACGGGAAGAGGTCCTGCTGGGTTTTCTCGAAATTAAAGACGTTATTATCTGTGAAATCGATTCGGTGCAGGAATGGTTGTCCGACGTACTGATGGTGCTGAACCCATTTTTGACACGCAATCGCCGTATTACGGTGGACTGTGTTGTGTAACGGGAGTTTCGGCTCGTCTTCCATTACATTCTGAATGAACGGATAACGCTCTTTCCACGGCGACTTGTCGAAATCGAGGTCCTGGAGCTTTTTCAGAAGATCCCAGCCGTTCTTGTACCCCTCGCCCGGCTTGGCACGTTTCAGACCACGGTCGTCGAAATGGACGGCGGAAGTACACTCGATATACAGATTATCGTGTACATGGTTATAACGTCCGCCACCGACGAAAGTCGCCCAGCCGGCACGGTAAAAGAGGTTGTTTCGGACGGTGTCGCCACTGTCGCAGTCGTCGAGATAAACGCCCATCACCATGACGTTTTCCTTGAGTGGCTCATAATTCGGGTTCAGTCCGTTTTTTTTCTGCCAGTCGACACCCGCCTGACCGAAATGGTGGAAGTAGTTAAACTGAATCACATTTCCGAGAGAACTCCAGTCACGGCCAGTATACATTCCGCCACCGTCGCCACTTTCCATCATCGCGCTGTGAACTTCATTGTACTCGAATAAATGTTCATTTCCGCCGTAACTGATGCAGATGTACGGGGAATCATGAAGCAGATTGTGCGCGACGTAACAGCCACAACCATGGAATGAAAGACACGTTCCGCCGGTACGCTGAAGTCGTCCGGAATGGTGAAGGTGGCAGTTCGTGATATAATTTTCGCACTTTTCGAGTGTTTTTCGATTCCCGCCGTAAAGCGTGACGCAGGCGGAACCCGCGTTGAAAACTTCGGAATGCGTCAGACCGTTTCGCGCGCCACCGGTGAGGTTAATCGCATTGTTCGTCGTGTTATAGACGCGGAGTTTCGTCATCAGGGAATCCTCGCACCCCTCCATCAAGACGGCATGTCCGACGGTGCATTTCGCTTCGATTCCGGAAAGGGTGAAAAATTTCGCCTGTTTCACAGAAATCATCGGCTGTTTCTGGACTGCGAGGAATACGTCATCCAGTTTTCCGTCAATCGGGTAGAAATAAAGGATATTTTTCTCATTATCGATGTACCACTCGCCCGGTCGGTCAAGTTCCTCAAGAAGGTTAAAAACGAAATAACGCCGTTTCGCAGTGTGCCACTCGCTCGAGTTACCGACGCCGTAAACTGAGTTGACTGCGGTGGTGAACTGTTTCTTTTCCTTGTCGATTTTTCCGAGTTTAATTGTCTCACAGAACCAATCGTGACACCAGAAACCGGTTAACCAGATACCTTTCGAGGCGTCCCAGCGCGCGGGTTCTTCTTCGGAATACTCGAAAATTGCGGGACGGACGCCGAATTCCCACTCGTCTTTAGAACGGTCGATGGGAGCGACGCCACGGTCAATCACTTTCGGGATTTCGAGCCACCCTGTATTCGGAAAACGCGCAATCTGCATCGCGGTTCCGTCGGAAAATAGCTCCACGGAGGGCCACCGCTGGAATTTATCCGGTAATGGCTCGATTTTCGTGATTCCAGCGGAATTCAGGTCGATTTCATAAATTTCCTCCCGGAAACCGTCCTTAAGCCGAGCAAGTGTGGCGGAGTCGGAGACTTTACGGAAATTCTCTTTTTTCAGCTGGTTTCCACCGACGAAAAGGGCACCTTTTTCGGACGCACGGTAAATCATCGGCGCGTCGGCACTCTGTCCGCTATCTTCTGCCGTGAAATTCAGCGTTTTTTCGGGATACGGAAAGGTTCCGGTCAGTTCCACGATAAAACCTTTTTCGGGGAATGCTTTCTCTTTCCGCCACGCACGGATTTCGTCACGCGCTTTTTCGGGAGTCGCCCACGGTGCGGAAGCGGAACCGTCACCCGTTACGTCGTTTCCCGTCTCGGAGTTCACGTGAAAAATGACTTGCGCATGTGTCGGCGTGGCTAAAAATAACGCGGTGGAAAATAGCATGACGGAAAATAACGTGACGGAAAACACGGTGGAAAATAAAGTTACGCTAAATAACATGGTGTTCCGTGCGCGTGTGACATACCGAAATGCGGAAAATATAGAGTGAAACATGAAACTTCCTTTCGTGTGAAATGTAACGGTGGGAAGGAATGATAAAATGGATAATGGAAAGAAACTAGGGATCATCATATCTACTGATTCCACTTGAAATTTTAGGGAAGGCGGTTCTTCTGACAGTCGTTTCAATAACATGAAACGGCAGAAAAGTGGAATTTTATGGTGTATTAGGTATAAACATAGCCCGTAATGAAGGGACGTAGTTCTGGAATTAAGAATGACGAGATCCTGATTCTCGGACACTCAAAATCCAGAGAATCAGGGTAACTCGACTATTCTCAAATTACACTCTCTACGGTTACTCCATTACGGGTTATACGGAATATGATTAAGCGTGCGCTTTCGGATTCGAGAAGCAGAGGCCAGCGCCGTCATGATAGGTCGCGGATTCCGTAATAATCGCACCTTCCGAGGTGGCTTGGAGGAAGTGCCATTTTTCGACGTTTCCGAGGTGGCGGATGTCGCCGGGTTTCAGCAATTCACACGCACGGCAGTTAATCGTCGCTTTCTGCGATTCGGCCGGAGCACTGATTGCCGGAATGGTCGGTTCACCTTCAGACCAGTTGTAGGCGGAACCGTTACGGACGTGCCAGGATTCCATTTTTGCGGGGGCCGCAGCAGTCTGAACATGTTTGTGTTCCGGAATCATCTGACCCGGGAGGAGATAAATGTCATGGCTGAAATAACGGTAATCTTCGCGGTTGAGCCAGAAAATGCCAGCCATACCTACATTGGCGAAATCGCCAAGACCGAAATCGAGGAACCAGATGTTCTTGTCGAGGAAATCGTAGGTCGGATAGTGGTAGGCTTCGAACATTTCATAAAATGCCTGACGCGCACGGTCTTCGAGGAATTTACCGTTTTTGTCATAGTAAAAATCGTTTTCATAGCGTTTCACGATTGTTTCTCCTTTTTGAGCTTTGCAGCTTTCGGCTGCCTGAAGTGACTGGATTCCCATAGCGGCCGCTCCCACGGAGAAAGCGGCAGTTTTGAGCATTGTACGACGATCCATATTCATGCTTCCTGTGCTGATGTAAAAAAATAATAAAGTCTATTTTGACTACATTGTTTTTATTATGTACCAACTCTCGAATAAAATCAAGGGGGGTACCGCATTATTTTTTTATAATTCTCGAATATTTTTTCGCTCTTCAATTTCTGCGAATGAATAAAGTCGGCCACGATTACATCCTTTACATGAACGGGAGGCCTGTTCCCATGTACGTTCAGATTCGAGGTTCGACTCCCAGAAAGGCCAGGTCCGACACTGGGCAGGACGGTCACGGTAAATCTTGCAGTTCGTGTGAAAACGGTCGTAAAACACACAGTCACCGTTTGGAAATTCAGTTAAACTCTTGCGGTTACCGACTTCACGAACGTAACGGAACTCGAAATCTGGGACTGAGAGGCCGAGACGTGTGGCGATATTCTCGATTTCTTCTTCAGAAAGCCAGACGTAACCGGGAGCTCCGGAGCAACAGCCACCACATTCCTTACACTCAAACTGAAGACCTTTTCGATACCACGGATTCGTTTCTTTCATGATTTTCCTTCTGGTTTTTTTCTTTTCAGAAATGATGTTTCAAATTTTACTTATTTTACCGTAATTTCGATAATTTCGCAAGTCCCCAGACGAGATTTTAAAGACTTTTTTAGAAAAATCTACCAACTTAATCGGTTTATAAAATTTTTTGAGAAAATTTCAGAAAATTTACCCAATTTAACACCTCTCCCTATTGACATTCGCGTCAGTGTGAGTATAATAATAGAAAAATTTCAATAAAAAGGACTAGCGGAAAGAATTTTGTGCGAATCGTTTTTTGAAAAAAATTTTTTAGTTTACCCAATTTCTTACGAGTATACGCAATTTAAATAATGAAAAAAGGAATTTTTATATCTTATATGAAATTTCAATAATTGGGTGAACTGGTAATATAACATTTGCGTAATAATACTCAAGTAATAGGATTACTTGAGTTAAATTCCTGAAATTTTGAGTTTTTTGGAAATTTTTTTGGGATTTTCTTTAAAATTTGAGGAATGTAGAAAGTTTTTGGGCTGTTTTGGCGGTTTTGAAACTTCCTTATATTTTATATGAAAGGGATTATCATGAGCACGTTTTCTGTTTTTTCCAGTGTGCGGACGCGTTTCTGCTGCACGTTGGCAGTTTTGGCGACGGCGTTGGGAATGGTCTCCAGCGCAGACGCAGGCGTTTTCACGAAAGGTGAAACTTCTTACGACACTCTCGCGGCAGCAACTCCGACCAACGGCGACACGATTGTCGTCAACGGTGACGGTTATTTGGGCACGTTGCCGGTTTATACTACAGATACTGAATTGACGCTCAACGGAAGTGGTAAAATTACCGTTTTGAATACGGATGGAACAGCATTAGCCAATGGTTTTAAAGCTGCTACTGTTTCGGGAGGTACAACAACTCCGCACAATATCACGCTGAATCTTGAAAATATTACGTTTGATGGTGCTCAGTCATCGAGTAATGGTGGCGTTATTTATGGCAAAAATGTCAACCTATATGTTGCAGACAATTCCTCGGTAACATTCTCTAATAATACGGTAACTTACCAATACGGCAACGGGGCTGCGGTTTATGCTTCCGGTGATGCTGTATTTACTGTCGGAAAAGGCGCGAATCTAACGTTCGACAATAACGTCACGCCAAACCGAGCGGGCGCGGTCTATACAAGTGGTGATTGGACGCTCAATGCGAATGGTGGAACGATTACAATTAGCAATAACCAGGCGACTGGTGGCGAAGGTGGAGCTGCTTGGATTTTAGGAGAAGTTTTCATCAATGCGACTGATGGTGGAAAAGTAGTTTTCTCCAACAATAATTCCGGCAAATATGGTGGTGGTGCGATTCACAGTTCCGATAACGTTACGATTGATGCAACTAGCGGTGAAGTTCTCTTTCAGAATAACAGTGGCGACGAAAGTGCAACTGGTGGCGCGATTGAGGCAAGCGGAAACGTTACCCTTATGGGAAAAGTAACATTTGAAGATGGTAAAACCCAGAGTCAAGGCTCGGCAATTTACGCTGACAACGTTTACATTCGTAGTGGCGCGGAAATCACGTTCAAAAATAATGATAGTACGCTTAATCCTGATGGTTCTACTTCGGGTGCGATTTACTGCGACAATTTCGTTCTGGAAGAAGGCGCGACGGTCATTTTCGAGGGTAATAAAGGAACGATGCACGGTGGTGCGATTTATGGCGCGACGGCGAAAGGCGAGTTGATTACTCTGAGTGGAACTGCGATTTTCAAGGATAACTCTGCTGAAAGAGGTGGCGCGATTTCGACCGCTTTCATTAAAATTGACGGTGACGTCGACTTCATCGGCAACGAAGCGGCTGGAAACGGAGGCGCGATTGAAGCAAAAAGCTCTGCTTCTTATAAAGGGAATATTGAAGTTAGCGGAACGGTCAATTTCACCGATAATAACACAACAGGCGATGGTGGTGCACTGTGGTCCGACGGAACGATTACATTCACTGGAACCGACTCGAAAGTGACTTTCTCGGGTAATGCCGACCAGAACGGTGCGAATGACGTAGTGGCTACTTCTAATGTGACGTTCCAAGATAATGGTGAATTCACTTTTGGTGGCGGTATCGACTCGAAATCGGGCAATCTGACCATTGATGATACGGCGAGTGTTACACTGGCGGCCGGTTCGGAATCCAATATCGCGGGTAAAGTCGAGACGACGGGTACCCTGATGGTGGATGGTGCGTTGGATGCTCGTCAGGATGTGGCGATTAAAGATGGTGGAACCATCGGTGGTGCTGGTACTGTGACCGGTGATGTGACGCTTGATAAAGGTGCAACGCTCCAGGTTGGTGTTGATAAGGATGGAAATGCCAATTCGCTCACGGTTGATGGAAATATTGTCGTGGACGAAGAAAGTAAAATCGAAATCGTTGTGGATGAAGATTACATTCCGAGTCTTGAACAGACGTTCGAAATTCCGCTTCTGAGTCAGATTCAGGTTAATACGGAAGACGAGAATTTTGATTTTAATAAACTTCTCTCGGATAATACTCCTGATTGGTTTATGCTTTCCGTTGATGCTGGTGGTAATCTGATTGCGGGTGTGGACGCGAACGCGGTTCCGGAACCGACGACTTGGGCGCTTATGATTCTTGGTTTCGCTGGCCTTATCTGCTTGCGTAAACGGAATATGTCCATCACACGTTAAAATTTAGGGAAAGGTTCCTTTTGGGTAGTCATTTCCGGAACATGAAACGATGAAAAAGCAGCGTTTTATAGTGTGTCGAGAATAAATAGGTTATTTCTGAAAATCATCAGAATTCCTGTTAGGGAAACGTTGAAAACGTTTCCCTTTTTTTATGTGAAGATGGAAATGGAGAGAATAATCTGTAAATTTTATCTAAATTGTGAAAATTTCTGAGAAAATATAGAAAAAAGAAGATTTTTGGTGTGAAAAAATAAAAAATTGGAGTATAATAAAAAATATATATTAAAATAGTTGTGCTAAACTCGTTTCGTGGAGTATCCTATGTTCCCGTATATTTTTTCAAATTTTTACGTTAAAAAACAGTTTACCGTGGCCATGGCGATTCTGCTTGGTAGTGCTGTCACTTTCTCGACTGGTGCGTTGACTGCTGCAGATATGACCCTGACTGGCGCGGACGCACAGACATGGGGTGTTGCGAACGATACGGTAAATATTACACTGAACTCGTCGAATAAATTTACTGGTACATTTACGCTGACTGATGGAACCGCGAAATTAGCGTCGAATTACGGAGTGAACACATTTGGTGGTGGCTCGAAATTCGTGCTTGGAGCAGGGACCACGTTGGATATTAATGGGGCGACGGTTTCTCCGTTGGCGATTTCCACATCGGGCGCGGCGACGATTACTAGCTCGACACAGAATACGCAGAACGGTCTCGGAAAAATTACCATGGGCGGGGATTTAACGATTAACACCCCGACTCGTTACTGTATCGAGAATACGGTGAGTGGTGGTGGATATGAGATCTATAAAACTGGCGGAAATGAAATGGTCGTGAAGGGGAACATCACGAATCTGAAAGCATTACACATTCAGCAGGGGACTTGGTCGGTCGAAAGTAATGTTACGGGTTTCGGTGATGGCGACATTTATCTGGAAGGCGGAACGATGAAGCTCTGGGGCGCGAATCGCTCGGTGTCGTTTAATACGCTCTATTATCGTAGCGGTCAGGTGCGACTTTATTCAGACGGAAAAGGTCCACAGGCGCTCACTGGGGACATTGTGCTTGAGGCGGATAACGCGGATTTTAAGGTTTCCTCGACGCTGACGTATACGGGAAGTATTTCCGGGGCGGACTATACGCTGAAACACTCGGCGGAAGTCACGGAAGGTGCTAATCACAGTGGTTTTCCGGGTCCGCAGACGGGAAACTGGATTTTTAAGGGGGTGTCGGTGGATAATCATGGCGTCACGACGCTGAAGAATTTCCATCTGACGACGAAAGACTCGATTATTACGTTGGGCGATTACGCGGACTGGGTGATTTCGGGGACAATCGACGGCAAGAGTACCGGGCATGAACTTTCGGTCGGCGCGAATGCGACGTTGGACGCGGGAACCGTTTCTGGTATTAAAAAGATCACCATCGCCGGCGCGACGCAGATTGACACGCTGAATATGTCGCAGGCGGACGGACTTCTCATCGTGGATACGGCTACGACACTCGGTGCTGTGAATTTCTCGAAAAACACGACTGTTACGAGTAACGCGAAACTGACGACGGGCGCGACAGCGATTAATTCCGGCATTACCGTGGTGAAAGACGGTGCGGACACGCTGGAAATCGGCGGAAACCTGACGGGTGAAGGGACGCTGAAGGTCACGGGCGGAACGCTCACGCAGACTGTGGGAGGAAATCGTTTCAACTCATTTAAGGGACAGATTATTCTCGGAAATGGTGCGACGCTTGACCTGAACAGTCAGCAGGCGTACAGTTGTCCAGCGATTATCTGTCAGGATGGTTCCGCAGTAGTGAATACGAATGAAACCAGTAACGCAGTTTACTGGAACGGCGTGAATCTCGACGTAGAAGCTGGTGCGACGGTGGAACTGGGTGGAACGAAACGTTTCGCAGTCGCTTTCAAGAATGGGACGGCGAATGGTGGTACGTTAAACGTCACGAATAATAATTATATTTTCCTTTCAACGAAACTGGAGCATGCGACGGTAAATGTCAGTGGAGTTCTGGGAATTGAGGGGGGCACGACGCTGACCAGCTCGGAAGGGAAAGAGCTTTATCTGAACTTACAGAATGGTGGACGGATTACGTCGTGGACGGGGGGGAGTACCTACACGTTGCGACCAACTGCGACGACGGTAAATAATGGAACATTCGCACCTCAAGGAAACCTGGTTCTGGAAAATGACGTGACGTTAAACGGAAATATGGCTGTCAGCGTGGGAAAGGTGTCGGACGGTACACTTTCTACGTTCCAGTTTAACGGAAATGTGGCGGGTGATCATGTCGTGAATACTTCCGGTGCTGGAACCGTGACGTTTAATGGTGGTGTGGATGTGAAAGAGGTGAATCTCGGTAACGGAAACGTCGTAATTGGTGGCGGAACATTCTCGGCGGATAAATTCACAGTCGAGGCGACGACGATTCTCGTTCAGGACGGTGAAATGCGTCTTGGCGGGACGGTTGTGGACAAGAATACTTCCGTGTATCAGGTTTCTGGTGGAACGCTGACGATTGGGGATAATGTAGCGCTGAATGGAAAAGTCGTTCTCGGTTCCGACGCGGCAATGAAAATCGGTCTGGATGACACGAAAGCTGCGGAAGTGGAGCTGGTTTCGTCTGTGAATGAGCTGGGCGGGACGATCATTTTCGATATTTTCTCGGACGAGAGTTATGACCAGTTGATTCTTGGTGATAACAGTACGGTAGATGAACTGGCGATTATGCTAAATGTGAACGGGGCGGATAGTGCTTATACGGAAATGTTGCCGATTATTTCTGGACAGGATCTGGATATTTCCGCGACGATGCTCACTTCTGGTTGGGCGTTGGAAATGGCGAATGGAACGCTGTACGCACGGAATACTTCAGCGGTTCCGGAACCGGCAACGTGGGTATTATTCGGAATGTCGCTCTTCGGGCTGAATTGGCTACGCACGCGGAAAAAGACGGTATGAAAGGACGCGGAATCCTGTGCATAATGATTTTTAGAGAGACGGGACATTCTTGTCCCGTTTATAATCTTACCCGCCGTTTTACACTCGTGAGTTTTCTTGTGGTTATCGCCCCATCGTTGGTATGCTTGTAGGTCTCTTTCTTCTTGACGCTCGGCGATTACGTATCTGCTGAAGGGGGGGAACTTCCTCTCTCTCGGAGTTCATTATCTGAAGAACTGTAAAAATATTCAAATTTTCCAGCTAAATGGTATGGATTGTGATTATTATTATAGAAAATGTTGCAAAATTTCTGGAAATAACAATTAAAAAGACTTGTAATTTGCCGAAAATGAATTATAATGGAGAAACGTTGAGGAATTTCATTTATCCAACCCCCAAACTATATGGAGAGAAAAATGTTGCGACTTTCGATTTGTTCGTTCCTGTTGTTGGGAGCGCTTTTCACTACGAATATCCTTGCTCCTAGCGTCGCAAACGGCGAGGAAATGGACTACACCTTAAAGGTGGGAAAGGTGACGTACACGCTCCCCGACCCGCTCAAGATGAATAACGGACGCGTCGTTAAAACCGCCTCGGAATGGGAATCGAAGCGTCGCGCGGAGGTTTTTGAAATATTTCAGCGTGAGCAGTTCGGACGGTTGCCGAAAGAACTTCAGAAGGCGGGAAATCACCCCGATTTCGTGAAATTTCGTGTCATGGAAGAGAGCGATAACGCGCTCGGTGGAAAAGCGATTCGGAAACAGGTGGAAATTACCTTCCATGCGATTAACGACGCGGAAAAAAGCGTGAAAGCCAATCTTCTGATTTACATTCCGAAAAACGTAAAAGGTCCCGTCCCGGTTTTCACGGGATATAATTTCCGGGGAAATCACACGATTATCAACGACCCGGATATTTTTGTCTTCCGCTTACAGGATGGTCGCCAATCGATGAATGATTCGAGATTAGGCGGAGATGACGCGCGCGGATCGGTTGCGAGTCGCTGGGATGTCATGCAGATTCTCAACGCGGGCTATGCTCTGGCGACGATTCACTACATGGATGTCGCTTTCGACAGTGGTAAATGTATGAAGTCTGGTATTTTCACACTTTACGGAAACAACGATGACCCGGAAACGCGAGACGGCGACGATTGGGGTGCCATTACCGCTTGGGCGTGGGGGTTAAGTCGCGTGATGGACTACATCGAGACGGATCCGATGCTCGACGCGAAAAAAGTCGCAGTTGTGGGGCTTTCGCGTCTGGGAAAAACTGCTCTCTGGACAGGAGCTTCCGACCCACGTTTTGCCATTACCATCTCGACGGACTCTGGCTTGGGTGGCGCGTCCTTAAGTCGGCGTCATCGTCATCATGGCGAGTCGATTGAGCGGATTAACCGTGTTTTCCCGCACTGGTTCTGCAAAAATTTCCGCAACTACAACCCGCAGACAGTCGAACTTCCAATGGACGAACATGAACTTATCGCGCTGATGGCGCCACGCGCAGTTTACGTCGCCAGCGCAGTCGAAGATGGTTGGGCGGACCCGTATGGAGAATATCTTTCCTGTTTCTATGCCGTCCCGGTGTATCAGCTGTACACGAAAACGCCGTTCGACGGACAGACGGAACCGCTTCACCCCGACCTTCACCAGCCTGTCGGCGATCGTATCGGTTACCACATCCGCGCCGGAAAACACGACTTGACGAGCTACGACTGGGAACAGTACATCAAGTTCGCGAATAGGATTTACGGGAAATAAGGTTCATCAGTGTCCACTTAAGTGCGCGTTGCTGAACTGGATACGCGGGCGTCTCGCCCGCATGGGAGGCGACGCGTCCCGCGTCGTTATGACGCGCCTTGAATTGTTGATTTTTGGCTAAACGCTATATTTTTCGGTGCTTCATGCGGACGAGGACGTCCGCGTACCCAGTAGCAATGCGAGACGCGTCGCCTCCCAATTAACCGTTAATTATTAAAAGGAGAAATGCATCCATGACACATAAAATTGAAATGAAATCAAGTAGTCAGAAGAGAAAAAATTGTAAAATACACAGTTCTCTCGGCACGCTCGGTGTCGGATTAGGGCTGTTTTTAGGAATTGCCTGCGCTCCTCTCACGGCTTGGAGTAAAGATTACACGTGGGATGGAGCAGATGATAACTGGAATTCTGCGCATTGGATTTCGTCCGGCACATCAGGGAACGATACATATACTATTGCCTCCGGTTCCGTCACCAAACGAGATATACTTATTTTAAAGGACGCGACGGTGAATCTGTGTGGTGGTACGTTGAATAACGGCTGGGACGTGAGGTTGTCTAATGTAGAGTTCAATATGACATCTGGAGCGTGGAATAACGAGCACTATGTGGCAATCGGACGTGATGCAAATTCGACTAGTGAGGTTATAATTAGTGGTGGCATAGCCGATTTTGACGGTGGCGATCTTAGCTTCGGTCATGATAGCAATGCAAAAGGAATTTTGACTATTAAAGAAAACGCTGAAGTGAATATTCATTACCCCGTGGATATTGGTGCGGTTAGCGGGGCGTATGGTTTTCTGAATATTGAGGGGGGAACGGTCAATTTTGGAGGTCATATTTATGTCGGTAGTCGTGGGACAGGGGAACTCAATATCTCCGGTGGCGAAATAACTTTTTCAGATTCCAAAAAGTTTTATGTGGGTAACGAATCTGGTTCAACCGGCGTCGTGAACATAAAACCCGGTGCGGAGGTGACTTTCAATACGTCTACGCTTCAGGTCGGATATAAGGGAGAGGGCACAATTAACGTATCGGGCGGAGAGGTAACTTTTGAAGGAACAAGTGATGCCTCATTCGCAAAGGGCGGAGATTCAATGGGGAACATGATTGTCACTGGCGGCAAAGTGACTTTCAATAATAAAAAAAGTAGTGGTGAGACACGCACTGTTTTTGGCAATGATGGAGGGAAAGGCGCATTCACACTGTCGGGCGGAGAGGTGACTGTTAACAATAAATTAGATATGGGCTGGGGGAGTGGAACCGCTTCGCTCAATATCGTCGGTTCTAATGTCGTTTTGACTGCCGATAGTATGAATGTTAACAATAAAAGTAGCGCAAATTTCAAAGCGGACGAAAACGGTTTTTCTACGGTTAATGTTACCGGGACGGCGACGATTAGTGGAAACGTGACGGCAGGGCTTGGAGAGGCTAGTGCGATTATGACTACTTCCTCGACGTTACTTTCCGCAAACTCACTTACGGTAAGCGACACGAATCTCGTTAGCAACTCATTATGGAATATTACGAAGGATGGAAATTCCATTGTAGCGACGCTCAAAGATGATAACAAGATAGGGATTGTGAATCTTGCCAATTCCATCTCCACGCTCGATTTTGACGCGACGCCGTTGGGGTGGGTTGGCTTCCAGAATGCGAATTCGTCCGAAAAATACGCGCTTCAGTTACAATTTTCGGGGTCGGATAGCTTGGACGATTGGAATTTGCTGACGGATTATTATGCTGAGCTGTTCGACCAGTATGATAGTAGTGAAAATGAGGAAACGAAAACCTTCACATTATTCGGACTTTCCCTTGATGATGATTCCGCGTTTTTGTGGGATTTGGCGAGTTATGATGCGACTATGCCGTACGCGTTGACGGGTATTACCTCGCTGGATAGCAACGCGGTTCCGGAACCCGCGACGTGGGCGATGTTGGTCATCGGCGTAGGTGTGTTGGTTCTTGGAAGACGGAAACGGTAAGAGTGAAATACTGGGTACGCGGGCGTCTCGCCCGCAGAAAGTGGGTTAAACCCTAAACACTGGGATTTTACGTAATTTAATGCGGACGGGGACGTCCGCGTACCCAGTACCCCTATATCACCCCCAAAAAGGAGTTAATATATGAAAAAATCCGCTTTCACGCTTGTCGAACTCCTCGTCGTCATCGCGATTATCGGAATGTTGGTGGGGTTACTCCTTCCCGCAGTCCAGCAGGCGCGAGAGGCGGCAAGACAGATGCAGTGTAATAATAATCTAAAGCAGTTCGGGCTGGCGTCGATGAATCTGGAAGCGACGAATGGGCATCTTCCCTCTGGTGGCTGGGTCTGGCACTGGGAAGGGGACGCGGACTTGGGTTTTCGGGAACAACCTGGAGCGTGGACGTATTCACTCTTGCCGTTTTTGGAACAACAGGCACTCTGGGCAATGGGACAGGACGGTGTCGAGGACCCGAAAGGTGGGACACAGTTTACCGAAGCCGCCACACGGTGCGAGATTCCGGTTTCGATTTTCTACTGTCCTTCACGACGTCCAGCAATGACGTATCCGTTAAAGGGTAGTGCTAGTTCTTACAACTATAACGCAAACCGGGCGAATTTGAAAAATGTCGGAAAATGCGACTACGTTGGCAATGCTGCGGACAATTGGAATCAGTATAAACCCGCCAATTCTTACAGCAACGCGAAAGCGGGAATTTCGGCATTCCAAGCGACGGCCGAAAAAAGCGGTGTCATTTACGGCACGAGCGCGACTGGTCTTGGAGAAATCCGCGACGGAACGAGTAACACGTTCTTGATTGGTGAAAAGTACATGAGAGCGGATCAATACACGAATTCCGAGGACGGCGACGACCTGACGGCATTCTGTGGTACGGACAACGACAATCTGCGAAGAACGAAGAATGAAACAGGTTTCGCGCCACAACAGGACCGCGCGGGATATAGTAGTAAGGAGATTTTCGGTAGCACGCATTCTGGGACTTTCGGAATGACGATGTGCGACGCGTCGGTTCAGCGTGTGTCGTACAGTATCGACCAAGAAACATACAGTTATTTAGGCAAAAAAGCGGACGGACAAGTCGCGACGCTTGCGCAATGAGGAGAACCAATGAAACGCAAATTACGTAATACATTAATGTTTCTCGATTGGTGACGACTTCTGAACCCCCACCTCTTGAACGGCGCGATGACCGAGAAAATCAATTTCGTGAAAACAAGTGGTGGGAATTGGTTATTTACGAAAGTGTTAATCGTTTTAGCTCGTAATGGATTTTAGAGATTTCATAACGGGCTTTGTTTTTCTTTCATATTTCTTTCTTCTCAACGGAAAATCGGTGAAAAAAACGGCAGAGAATCTCGAAATGTTCACGTGAAAAGGTGTATTTTCTAAAAATTTTCGGAAAAACATGGAAAAAAGCGAAAAAGTCGCTAAATTCATCTTGACTGATTTTGCTGTAATTTGTATTACTTTCTGTAGTCATTCATTGGTATAGATTCATGAAATCGGGAAAATGTGCAATTCGGCACGTGCCTGACCGGATTACCACGCGAATGTTTCCGTTTTCATTTCTAAATTCAAGGCTTAGAAAAATGAAGAGAAAAAGTAACACGATGAACAGATTCAACGCACAAACATTTGTGGCGGTTGCAGCTGTGACGTTGGGAATGATGACCCACACGGTGTTCGGACAAGCTCCGAGTAGTGTGGGGGAGGCGGTTTCCCAGCCGACAGCGAACCTCCAAAATTCATCTGCGTATCAATCTGGTGGAACGACACGTTCTTCCGGTATTGATCCAAAAGCACAGGCTACTCAGTTTGTCCAACTTGGACGCGAGGCACTGAAAGCCGGTAATGCGCAGCAGGCTATGCACTGGGCGAATCAGGCGAAAACGCTCAATGCAACTTTTACCCCGACGGAAGATTCTCCGGAAAAGCTCCTCATGGACATTCAGTCTTCCGCGGGCTTACAGGCAGCTCCGATTGCTCCAGCGGTTGGTGCGACGGCTGTCAACATGAACCAGGCTAATCCGAAAGCGGTTGGCAAGCGTAATCTGTTGATCATTAATGCCCGACAGGCGCTCGCCAGTGGCGACGTGGCACGCGCAACGAAGTTGGCGAATGACGCTGGTGCGATGGGCATTCCGTACAATGTCAACGATGACACTCACGAAAACGTTCTCAAGCACATTCAGAACTTTACCGACACGCTCCGTCAGCGTCAGGCGCAGGGAGAAACGGAAGCTGTTCGTCGCTTGATGGCCAAGTCGCTCATTGAACAGGCGCAGACGCTCCTCGGTTGGGGAAAACTCGACGAAGCGGCGTCTCTGACTTACGCGGCACAGGAACTGAAAGTGTCGTATAATCAGTACGAAGTTCAGCCGAAAGACCTGTTGGCACGTATTGAGAATGCGCGTAATCAGCGTAATGGACGTCAGAATCCGACAGCGACCGCTCCGGCGACAGCAATCGCTTCTGCTCCGGCTCAGAACAATGCGGCACTTGAACAGGCTCGTGCTTTGACGGCGCAGGCTCGTCTCCAGATGAATTCTGGAAATACGGTTCAGGCGATGTCGTTAGCGTCGCAGGCTGCCTCGCTGAACGTTCCAGAAACGGCTTTCGCTCAGGGTGAAGACCGTCCGTCATTGGTCCTTCGTGATTTGGAAATGTCCGGCGTCGCGAAAGATTCGAACGTCATGCAGGTTGCGGGTACGCAGTCTGGTCTGAATGCGGGAATGGCGCAAAATGCGGCTTATAACTCCGCTACGGACACGACGCAGAATATCCCGGTCGCGGCTCAAACTCCGGTACCGAGTACGATTGGTCACACACTTCTCCAGCAGGCTCAGGCCGCGTTGCAGCAGGGAAACCGTGAGCAGGCGCGTCAGATTGTCTTACAGGCGGAACAGTACCGTGCGGAACTCGACCCGGCTAGTGCTCAGCGTTTAACCGACATGCAGAACATGCTGAATAACGCCGGCGCACTGAATCCGGCTGCGATTCCGGGTGCGATTCCGGGTGCGGCTCCGGCGGGTATTCCGGGTGCGGCTCCGGCCATGAGTGCCGACGCGACGGCTCTGTTCGGTCAGATGGTCACGGAATTCGAGAATGTCCGTCAGAAATCCAGCACGGTCCGTCAGGAGGACCCGCAGGCTGCGCTTGATATGCTGAAAGAATTCCAGAAGAAAGTGGAAGATTCCGCGTTGGCTGACAATCAGAAGGAAATGCTTCTGCGTAACGTGAAAACGAAGGTCGTCGAGCTGGAAGGTTACATTTCGGAAAATCGCGCGGGAATTGAACTGCAGGCCTCTAATAATAAGAGTAAGGAAGCTCTGGAAACCCGTTTCGAGCAGTCTCGCGATAAAGAAGCGAAGATTAAGGAAATGGTCGATGAGTTTAATACTCTGATCGAGGAAAAACGTTTCGCGGAAGCGGAAGTCATCGGAAAACGTGCGCAGGAACTCTATCCGGAAGAAGTGATTACCGGTCAGTTGGCATACATGGGCAAAATGCTTAACCGTCAGCACCTGAACAACAAAATTCGTTCCGAAAAAGAAGATGGTTACGTGAAAGAAATGCTCAGCATTGATGAAGCGTCCATCCCGCAGACGGAAACGCTGACGTATGGCGAAAATTGGAAGGATATTAATGAGCGTCGCTTGAAGTACCGGAAAAAGGAAACGCGTTACAGCGAAAAAGAACTGGAAATCATCGAAAAAATGAAAACCCCGGTTCAGGCTCGCTACACGAATCAGCCGTTACAGAGCGTCATGGAAGAACTGGCGCAGATGGCGGGCGTGACGATTCACCTCGCGCCGGACGGACTTGCGGAACAGAGCGTTCTGCCGTCACAGCCGGTTACGCTGAACACCCAGGATACGATTCCGCTCAAGAGCGCGTTGAAACTGATTCTGGAACCGCTGAATCTTGATTACACGGTCCGTAACGACGTGTTGATGATTACCAGTAAGTCCAAGAAAGATACCGACGTTTATACCGTGACGTATCCGGTGGCGGACCTTGTGATTCCGATTCCGAATTTCCAGCCGTCCTCGAACATGGGTCTGGAAGGTGCGCTCCGTAGCGCGATGGGTACGGCGAATAATGGCATGTCACCGTGGGTGAGCGCGATGGGTTCCTCCATGTCGCAGATGCCGGTCGTTTCGGCTCAGAACGTGAATAATACTCCGGATGCTGCTGTGGCACCGGGCGGAATGGGTCAGGTCAGTGTCCCGATGGGTGGCAGTGGTGCTGGTAGTGCCATGGTCGGTGGCGGCGCTGGTGGCGGATTCGGTTCCCCGGTCGCTGGTAATGGTGGTGGTGCCTCGCAGGAAGACTTCGAGAAGCTGATTGACCTCATTACGACGACTGTCAGTCCGGAAACGTGGGAAGCCAACTCCGGTACTGGTACGATTTCCTCCTTTAACGTCAACCTGAGTCTCGTTGTCAGCCAGACGCAGGAAGTTCATGAACAGATTGCGAACTTGCTGGAACAGCTCCGACGTCTGCAGGACCTCCAGATTACCATCGAATGCCGTTTCATCAGCTTGAGCGACAGCTTCTATGAAAGAATCGGCGTGGACTTCAACATTAACATTAAAGCGAATAACGCGGACGTGTTCACCAGCAGTGGTAATGTGACGAACTCCACTGTGACCGGTCGTAACGACGTCACTGGTACGGGCGAATTCGCTCCAGCTGCGCAGGACATCGCGATTCGTCAGGGAAGTTCCTCCATCGCACTGCCGATGTACGGTGACTTCGACAGCTCTGCCAACGCAGGTGCCACGCTCGGTTTCGCCATTCTGTCCGACGTAGAAGCCTACCTGTTCATGGAAGCTGCGCAGAGCACGGAACGTAGTAATGTTCTCCAGGCGCCGAAAGTCACGCTCTTTAATGGGCAGCAGGCTCTGGTTCAGGACGTGACCGACACACCGTTCGTGGTCTCGGTTATCCCGGTCGTCGGTGACTTCGCCGCCGCGCTCCAGCCAGTCATCGTGGTCCTCTCCGAAGGTTCCTTTATGACGGTTCAGGCGGTTGCTTCTCCTGATAGACGTTATGTCCGTCTCACCGTGGTTCCATTCTTCAGCCAGATTGGCGACGTCACGGAATTCACCTTCACGGGCACGACTTCGACCAGCCGCGACACCTCCGGTAGTGGTGAGAAGGACGACGAAAAAGTCACCTCCTCCTCCGGATCCACCAGCGGTACCACTGTTCAGTTGCCAGAATACTCTTACGTGACGGTCACTACGACGGTCAGCGTTCCGGACGGCGGTACGATTCTCCTCGGCGGTATCAAGCGTCTGAGTGAAGGTCGTAACGAAAAGGGTGTCCCGATTCTGAACAAAATCCCGTTCATCAACCGTCTCTTCAAGAACACGGGTATTGGACGTGAAACCACAAGCCTGATGATGATGGTCACGCCTCGAATCATCATCCAGGAAGAAGAGGAAGAGCATCTGGGTGTTTCATCTAAGCCGTAACAGCTAGTGTTCCGAATCGGAAAGCCGACAGTGAATGGATTCGCCGTCGGCTTTTTTACTTTTTTTGTTTTTTTTCTCAAATTTTCTATTTTTCTCAAAAATTTTCTTGCAATTTTTACTTTCTGGAATATAATTTCATTCATAATTGTCAGAGTATATTATATTGGGGGTATGAAGGATAAAAATATGAAAGAATCTCCACTAAAATCTGTGTTTCACTCGATTTCTACTCACTGTGTTTCCGCAATTATGATGAGTGCTATTCTCTGTCCGTGCGCGTGGGGTGAAGATATTACGGTAAACGCTGACCTGAATTTTAACGCTTCTAATTTAGGTAATTCTACGGATAATTACTCCACAGCCGACGGCGACACGAATTTTTATAATATTACGGTTAATCCGGATATTAATGTGGATGATGCGTCATCTTATAATGGTATTTTTTCCGGAAATATAAACCTTATTTTTAACGGTTCAGATAACAATCGCTATCATACGTTAGGCATTACGAAAGCACAATCTTATGAGGGAACTACGACGCTAAATTCCGGCTGGTTCGTGCTGAGAGGTTCTGCTACATTCGGTAAAGGGGATATTATTATCGATGGTGGACTTTTACACACTGGGAATTATAATGCTGGGAGTATCACAATTGATAACGATTTCCAGCTCGGAACTGGAAATTTTCAGCTTGGATGGAGCAAGCAGCTCACGTTGACTGGAAGTATTTCTGATATAGACGGAAAAGCGGGACAATTGGTGATTAAGGGAGACAGCGGTACGCTCATTCTGAAACCTGCGGAAGGGAAAACCCACACATACACCGGCGGAACGGTTCTGGAGACATCCACGTCACGCCTGACGCTCGGAGCGGATGTTACACTTGTCTCGAAAATGACGAATAATGGTGTTTTTAACCTGAATGGAAATGACGCCACACTCCGCGATATTTCTGGATCGGGAATCGTGAAAACTTCTACGGGTGAATCGACGCTGACGCTCGGCACGGGTCTTGCCGCGGGAGCTACCGTCAAGACAGAAACGCAATTTACTGCCGATGAAGGTACGAAACTAAATCTCGTAAAAGACTGGGCAGGTGGTACGTTATCTCTCGGTGGTACGAAAAATAATGTGATCGATTTAACGCTAACGGATGGAACGCTGGAACTTAATAAGATGCAAGAGACCGATGCGGAAGGAAACGCCACGAATCCGAATGCTGTAAAGAATCTGACGCTTAAAACCGGGACGGCAGACAATTTCGCGACTGCGAAGGTTACAGGAACAAGTCAGAACCAGATTTCCGGTACGCTGAATATGGGTAATTATGCTGTTTTCGACCTGAATGGTGTGTCGCAGACTGTCAGTGTGCTTCAGAGTCTTGATAAGGGAAATGCGAAGGGAGATAAATCGGACTATTTCTACGCTTCCACTAACACAAACGCGAAAATTACCAACATGAATGCCGACGCAACCGCGACTTTAACGGTTAAAGGCGGAACTTCCTATGACGGCATGATTACTGGAAACCTGAATCTGGTTCTCGCGAACGGCGGATATTATTATCTGAATAATGTGAATGACTTTACCGGCTCGCTGACGGTCAAGGATGGAACGATTCTTGTCTGCGCGGATTCCGCGATTCCGAATACTCTGATTTTCGATAATGGTTCCATTCATAATGGAAACCGAACGGTGACGTATGACTGTCCGATTCAGATTACCGAGAACGGTGGAAAAGTATATGCTGGCTGGTCACAGAATATTACATTTAACGGTGTCATTTCCAACGCGGATGGGGCGAGTGGAAAACTAACGCTCCGAGGCGACAGCGGTGCCATTATCTTTGGCGCGGAGAATACCTACACTGGTGGAACGGAGTTTATTGATAATGGCGGTTCCAGAACGCGAGTACAGTTAAATGCCGACAACGCACTTCCGACAGGTGGGGCGGTTATCTTCACCGGTGATGTCACGCACGAACTGAATCTGAATGGTAAATCCGTCGCAGTTGGTGCTCTGTCTGGCGGAAGCGGTGAGACGAAACAGACGACTATTAAAAACGGAGCGTCTACGCTCTCGACATTCGGCGTAGGTAGTGGTATTACCGATGTGGCACAGGTCTCCGAGTATACTGGCGTTTTCTCTGGTGGTAACGGTAGAATCATGCTGGAAAAAGTCGGAAAAGGGACACAGATTTTCAGTGGTGGTGCGAGCACGAGTGTTGACGCAACGGTGAAAGACGGTATTTTGGTTCTTGGAGGATCGGTTTCTTCCGGAAGCGTCGTGGATAATGTTACCGTTGCGGGTGGTACGTTACGTCTGGCGGGAACCACGACCGAATCGGGTAAACTTTACAGCGGGACACTCACCATGACTTCTGGCGCAATTGATGCGTATGGAAAAGATATTACGGTTCCGACCACTGTAACTGCTGGAACGCTCACAAACACGAATGTGGATGATCTTTCCAAGTACACCATCGCAGCGAGTGGTCAGACGACGGCCGTTAATTTTGCGGGAAATTCTGAAATTTTCGTGACGGGAACGGGACAATTTATTCATCTGAATGGTGACAGTTCCGGGAATAATTTTACAGGAAATATTCATCTTTCTTTCGGTGACCGTAGCTCACTGGTTTACATGCAGAATCCGAAAATTTTTGATAAGGCGACCATTTATCTGAACGCGAACATGATTAACCAGAGTAATAACCCGACTTACGCGAATAATTTCGTTCTTGAAGGGGAGAATAATAATATTCGGACGGGTTACGGTACGGATAAAGTAACGACGATTAATGGTGTGATTTCTGGAGATTACGCGCTGAACATTAATTACGGTGAATCGAATGCTGGAACAGTAACGCTTAATGCGGCGAATATGTACACTGGCGGAACGAATATTCATGGTTCGCGTGGTGAAGGTCTTGCACCGGTCCGTCTCGGAAACGATTTAGCGTTGAGTACCGGGGAGGTCCGTATCCAGGGAAAGAACGAATTGGTTCTCGATGCGCAGAATTCTACCCGTACAATCGCCAACGCGATGAAAATCACGGATGGAAAAGAGCTGAAATTCAGTCGTCGGGGTGAAAATACCGCGCGTGTGATGAGTTCCGTGACGGGAGCAGGAAGTCTGACGATTGGGGATGGTGTGATTTTTGCTGGGACGGGAAATGTGAAGGATTTCACGCTGGAAAATGGAAGTACGTATGAGTTGAATCTGAATGATCTGAAAGAACAGGGAATTCACGACATCATGACGGTTTCTGGACTGTTTTCAGTTGAGGAAGGTTCTACCATTCAGTTCGTTGCCGATAATCTTCATGCTCTGGTAGACTGGGAGTTTAATTATATAAAAACTGAGAGTAGTACAGAAAATTGGGACTCCATTATCGATTTCGATTTTAGTAGGGCGGGAGCTGAAAACCTATGGCTTCACACGTTGAATTCGACGCTGGGAACGCTCTCTATTAACGCGAGTGCCATTCCGGAACCATCTACATGGGCGTTGTTCTTGATTGCGATTGTGGGACTTTTTCGGATTCCGCGTAAATCTGGGGACAGGAAATAGTGAAAATTCCGCGGATAAACAGTAAAAGACGGAGAATGGTTCTCATTTTCCGTCTTCTTTTCGCGAGAAAGGAAGAGTTATGAAAAAGTCCGTTCCTGCGGCATTTACGCTTGTGGAATTACTTGTCGTAATTGCGATTATTGGTATGTTGGTCGGTCTATTACTTCCCGCGGTCCAGCAGGCTCGCGAGGCGGCGAGGCAGATGCAGTGTGGAAATAATCTGAAACAGCAGGGATTGGCCGCACTGAATCATGAAAGCTCCAGTCGTTCTTACCCTTCTGCCGGTTGGAGTTGGGCATGGGAAGGTGATCCGGATATGGGGTTCGGTGAGAAACAGCCTGGGGCATGGACGTATTCTCTTTTACCATTTCTGGAACAGAATGCGCTCTGGCAACTTGGCGCGAACGGAACGCCTACGGTCGACGCGGAGCTGAAAAAAGCGAATAAAGTCCGTGGTCAGACACCATTACCGGTTTTTTACTGCCCATCTCGGAGAACTGCGATTAATTATTACGGTTACGCATATTATAATTGTGATTCTCTGGGAGGTGTCGCGTGTAAACTCGACTATAGTGCGTGTGTTGGTGATGGGTATGTGAGTGCGGATAAATTGTCAACGTATGATGAGGTTCTCGCTCACAGTACGACTGGTGGAAGAACTGGCGTGACTTTTTATAAGAGCGTTACGACTACTGGAGAAATACGCGACGGAACGACGAATACATATTTGTATGGTGAGAAATATCTTGCGGCTGACCGTTATTATACCGCCTCTAATTTAGTCGCAATCGGTGATAATCAGACGACATGGTCTGGAGTCGATAATGACAGTGTACGTATCACCACCTATAATGAATCTGGGCTGAACTGTCCACGACAGGACCGCGTGGGATATGATAATGGTTCCCTTTTCGGAAGCGCTCATGCTGGAACGTGGGGAGTTACGATGTGTGATGGCTCAGTTCAGCGTGTGTCATACAGTATCGATCCAGAAATTCATTCTTATCTCGGAAAGAAAGCCGACGGAAAAGTCGCCACGTTACCTTAAATAGGTACTGATTAACTGAGAGACGACGCGTTTCGTGTCGCAGAGGTGGGAAAATTTATAAATTTTAGCCTAAAAAGTATCCAAAAAATCACCGATTTTAGCTTAAAAGAGACATTTCAATAGACATTTCAAGACACATCATAGCGACGCGAGACGCGTCGCTTTTTCATTTATGAACGTAACTTAAACGTA
>JAUNAI010000013.1:31205-34094 GCA_030527705.1 Planctomycetia bacterium
ATGGAATTTCCTCAATGATTCTAGCGGAAACTGACGCCTGACGCACTATCATGATAACGATTCTGCGACGGTTTATTCCCATTTCGTGACGTAAACGATTCACGTTCTGACGCTGTAGAACTTTCCTGCGGAATTACCGTTCCAGAAACTTCTTTACCATCAATTTGGAAATAGACCTTTTCCGGCGGAGTCACTGGCTCTAATTGAGCATCACGGATGACAGTGACTGTCGGAGCAGGGGGAAGTTTCGGAGTTGAGAAGTCGTCTTCCGGTAGAGGTAAATCTTTCGTAATTGTTCGGATGCCTACGACCATCAGGAATAGCCCGACAAGAACGATAAGCAACAAGCTGAAACGTACCCATTTTCCCGTTCGATTATTTTTCTGCACTTCGTTGAGCATAATAAACCTCTTATAATATACGTATATTCTCTTTTCTGTAATCGGCAATCATAGTGGAAAACTTTATAAAAAAAGAGCCTCTCCGAAACTCGAAGAGGCTGGATGATGGAGACTTATCCGTGAATGGGATGATTACTCATCATCGTCGTCATCGTCGTCGCCACTTTCAAATTCCATGTTACTGGTATCCATAAACGGTTCTAGTTCCTGTTCAGGAGCCGGTTCCGTCGTTTTCTGTTTCGTTGTGGAAGCGTCATCTTCGGCGTTGGCATCATCGTCCGAGTTATCACCAGAACGCGGAAGCGCGAAAGCCTCTCCATTTTCCGGCTGACGGACCATATCTGGATTTTCTTTAAGTAACGCTTCTGTACTTTCCGCATATTCTTCCAGCGGACGAAGTGGTTCGTAACGGTAATAACCTTCCAGAATCAGGAGCGTCATGGCCGTACAGTACAGTCGACCACCTTCCATGTTTACACGATCACCGTCGTAGTACCAACTTCCTTTTTCGAATTTCGAGGTCTCCTGCTCCTGTGCATACTGGGTACAGACCTTATTCCGCCAGTTCTCCCATGAATCACCACGTAAATCGCGGACGAACAGCGTCGTGAACAGATTCGGCTGGAGCTGTCCTGCGTCATAAATCCGAAGAATCTGAGCCGCCAGCTGAGCGGATTCATCATAGGTCGGGTAATCCTGACTGAAAAGCTGAAGGCCGAACAGCGCAGCACGGATTTCACGCAGGTCAGAGGTTTTCAGACCCATATAATTTTTATAAGTTCTGCCAATTGCGGTAACTTTCTTGGAAAGATAGTCCGTTGCTTTCATAATGGTTTCATTCGGCACGTTCAGACCTGCGTCACGCGCGGAGCGTAATGCCATCAGGTTCCAGACCGTAGAAATAATGTTGGAGGCATGCTCACTCCGCGGAGAAACGAGCGTGCAATCCACTGTCAGACCACGTTCCACTTGTGGGAAACCACCGTCGCTGAGGTTCTGTTGACGGCAGACATGTAAGACGAGTGCCTGCCCGAAAACGGAAATCTCATTCAGGAATTTATCCTTTTTCTCACGGCGAGCTTTTTCCATCGCAACGTAGTCACAGACCGCAATCGTTCCCCATGCGTGTGGGTGGAAGGACGGATTCAGACTCTTTTCCACGACGAGCGACGCTTCCTCAAGACGGGCACTTTCACGTTCAATCGGCGGAATCATCCGGTCACTGGCCGGCATGGACTGCATCTGTAGGAAGTTAATTGCACGACCGATACTAGCGCGTTCTTTCGGCGGAAGATCACCGGAACCGAGAATCGCCATAATGGATAACGCTGTCGCGGAGACGAGATTTTCTTTCGCCATACCCGGATTCATGAGGTTTTTCTGACCCGGTCGGCGTTTATTGAAGGAGAGCATCGTGTGGTCAAAACACCAGCACGCGCTGTTTTTTTCTTTCAGCTGCTTATCCAGAATCCAGTCGACGCCGTCCGTAATAATATCCTGAATGTTGGATTCCGCACCGTAGAACTGACACAACATTTTCCGTTTCGGGTCAAGACGCAGGGAGGCACCGTGGCCGATATTTTTAATGTCTTCTTCAGTTACTTCTTGAGCTGAGTCCGCTTCATCGTTACTTTCCTCATCTTTCGAAGTTCGGTTGTTACGACTACGCTTCGTTTTCGTGGATTTTTTATCCTCACCACTTACCGATTCTTCGTCATCTTCATCATTGGAATCTAGCGTTGTTTTTTTGTTTTTCTTTTTAGTCTTTCCATTTTCGTCTGCGTCATCTGTTTCGTTATCATCATCCGTTTCGGAAATCATATCGTCATCGGATTCATTTTCAACATCTTCCGCGTTACTGTCTCCATCATCATCCGTTTCACTTTCGTGAGTGGGAATGATGAAAGAATCGACTTCATTGGAGTTATCTTCCATGAAAGCGTCGTTTTTTGACTTTTTCGTTTTCTTGCCTGTGTTTCCGTCATCCGTGTCGGCATCGTCCATGCCATCATCGTCCATGTCATCATCTGCGGCATCCGTTTTGGCATTGGCTGGAGTTGTCTGGTCACCCATTACATTTTCCTGAACCGGTCGTGGGGGTAATTCCGCTTCCGCTTCATTCGTGAGGGAGAAATCATCAACATCCTCTTCATTAAACGAATTATCCGGAGTTTCCGCCTGCTGAGTCGGCACATCGGCAACTTCCTGGGATTCGTCCTCTTTTCCTGAAGGAGAAAGTAACAGAAGCGCGAGCACAAGCACAACGACAGCACCGCCGATACCAACATACATCATGGTCGGGTCATTTTTAGCCTTTTTATTATTATACTTCTTCGAGACCGTCGAGCGAGTCGGAGGCGTAACCGGCGGAATCGGCGGAACGGAGGTCTGGGAAGTCGCAGGCGCTTGGGGTGGGACGGGACTTCCCATCGGTTGCTGAGGTGGCATCTGATGGGTTGGTGCCCCAGTCGGCATTCCAGTCGGCATT
>JAUNAI010000505.1 GCA_030527705.1 Planctomycetia bacterium
AAGCGCAACGGCGAAAAAAGAAGAACCGAAAACGCCAGAAGAGAAATATAAAGCCAATCAGGAAAAGTTACGTAAACGTTATACGAGTTTTCAGAAACGGATGCACCAGCTGGATAACGATGAGTTGTTGGAATTCTATCTGACAGCGATGGCGAATTCCTACGACCCGCATTCCAGTTATATGTCCTCCAGCACGCTGGAAAATTTCGAGATTTCCATGAGTCTTGGTCTTCAGGGAATCGGTGCGACGCTCACTTCGGAAGATGGTTATGTTACGGTGAAGCATCTTGTTCCAGGTGGACCGGCGGAAAAAGAAGGTTCTCTGAAGATTAACGATAAAATCTGTAGTGTCGGCCAGGACGAGGACGGTCCGATGGAAGACGTTGTGGATATGAAACTGGATGATGTTGTGAAAAAAATCCGTGGTAAGGCGGGAACTGTCGTGCGTCTGGAAGTGATTCCGGAAGACGGTGGCGCGAATAAAACGATTCGGATCGTGCGTTCCAACATCGAGTTGAAAGATTCCGAAGCGAAAGGAACCGTTTTTGAAGCTGGCAAGAAACCGACGGGCGAGCCGTATAAAATTGGTGTGATTAACTTACCGAGTTTCTATCTTGACATGCAGGCAGCTCGTTTATCCGGTGAAGGAAAAAGTTCAACACGTGACGTGAAACGGATTCTGGATGATTTTCGTGCTCAGGGAGTGGATTCCGTGGTTCTTGACCTGCGTAATAACGGTGGTGGCTCCCTTCCGGAAGCGATTTCCCTGACGGGTCTATTCATTGAACGTGGTAGTGTTGTTCAGGTCCGTGACTCCCGTAATAAAATCCAGTCTCACCGTGATATGATGCCGGGCGTTTCTTGGAATGGTCCGCTGGTTGTCGTTATTAATAAACTGAGTGCCAGTGCGAGTGAAATTCTTGCGGGTGCCATTCAGGATTATAATCGTGGTCTGATTATCGGTGATAAAACAACGCACGGAAAAGGAACGGTTCAGACGGTCGACTATCTCGATCAGCGTATGTTCGGAACGGGTGGCGTGAAATTTGGTGCACTGAAAGTGACCATTCAGCAGTTTTACCGTCCGTTGGGTGACAGTACACAGAATAAGGGTGTCCTTTCCGATATCGAATTGCCTTCCATTACGACGCATATGGATATCGGCGAGGCGGATTTGGATTATCCACTCGATTTCGACCAGATTCCGGCGCAGGAAATTACGAAATGGCCAGTAGGACCGAATCAGGAAATGATTCAGACGTTGGCGGCTAAATCGAAAGCACGAGTGGCTCAGGATGCGGAATACCAGAAGTTGGACAAGAAAATTCAGTTTTACTGTCGAATTAAGGACCGTGAATCTGTCACGTTAAACATGGATAAATTCATGGAAGAACGTGCGGATGTCCTGCAGGATGAGGAAGAAAAGTTGGACGAGGAACTTTCTGCTGATGCAAACGAGATTAAACGGGATTACTCGATGAACGAGATTCTGTCCATCATGGTCGATTATATGGAAGCGTTGCCGAAGTAAGTTGTGAAACGGTAACTGAAGTGGAGCCTGTAATGCGTTGGATTTCATTACAGGCTCTAAAATTCCTAAAATTTTGGAAAATTTCCTATCACCCCCTTGACAGAATTTCAGAATGTGGTATACTTCTATTATCATTTGAGGAATTCAGGTGACGCTGGGGAATTAGCTCAGTTGGGAGAGCGACTGGCTGGCAGCCAGTAGGTCAGCGGTT
>JAUNAI010000156.1 GCA_030527705.1 Planctomycetia bacterium
CCTGATTTCCCGTTTCCAGCTCCATCGCATTTCGCACGAGTTCCCCGCGTTTCGAGATGAGACTTGCGATAATCAGCGTCGCGACGATTCCAATCACCGCTGGAATCCAGTTCGCGAACATGACTGCCGACAAATCCGCTTTCAGCGCGTCCGCCGCCGCAATCGTGTTCGGATTCGGTGAGACGATATTCCCGGACTTTCCCCCGCCAATCAGAGCCAAAAGCAACGCGGAGCGTGAAATCTCCGTCCGACACCCGACTGCCAACACAATCGGTGCGACGGTGATAATCGCCACGTCAATAAACACGCCCATGAACGTCAGAAAGAACGCCGAGAGCACGACCGCGACCAGAACGTTCCGTGTTCCGAAAAGCCGAATGATGGAATCCGCGATTTTTTCCGCCGCGCCGGTTTTCACCAACGCACCTGCAAGGACACCTGCTGCCAAAATACGCACAATCGCCGGTGTCATATCCTTCACGCCGAGGAACATGAAATCCACGACCTGCGTGAGTCCCATACCGTCTAGCAATCCGCAGATTAACGCTGCTAGAATCATACAATACGTTGGCGAGAATTTCTTAATAATCAGAAAAATCCCGACTGACAACCCAATAACCGCCGCTAAACCAGGAACCATCACACGCCTCTTCTTATTCTCGAAACAGATAGGGGAATATTTACACCAAAATTACTCACATTTCTAATTTTATCCTAAACCCTGAAAAAGTCAATATTTTCTCTCAAAAATCCAAAACTTTTTTCAGAAAATCTTAACTTTTCTTCAAAATCCTCTTACTGGGGGGTTTCATTCCTTCCAAAATCGGGTAAAATAAAAGGATAAAGCCGAATGTTAGGGAGAATTTCAGGAAATTTTTCCTTTTTTTCTCTTTTTTCCAAGTTTTATGGAAGAAAAACCGAGATGATACGTCTTCCATAAATATAGGACAGGTTTCAGGCTGTCATTAGAAAGTCGTCAGAAATAAGGAGTCGATTCATGCAGCATAAAATATTCATGTTAGTTCTCTGCGGTCTCGCAATATGGGCTATCTTGTGGGCACAGACGCACGCGAATGCGCCGGACAAGGAAACATTACCGACGGAGGGGATAAAAATACTCGAACATGCTCAAAAACTGGAAGCAGATGGAAAGTATGTTGACGAGATTACATTCATCGACGGTTCTCTTTTCGGGGAAAACGCTGACGCGCCAACGATGAATACCACCTGGCTCCGTGAGGAGGACGCGACGCCGTTAGCGACCATTCTCAAATTGCGGGTAAACGCGCTCAATTCGCTGAATCGCTCCACGGAAATCGACGCATTTCTGGAAAAGTTCATCGAGACCTACAAGACCGACTGGCGTGCCATGCAGTGTGTGGCGGTCACGTATCAGGAAATTCCCCATCACGGACGCGTCGTGGCGGGGGAATTTTACCGTGGAAATCAGCAACGAAACGGCGAATACGCTTCTGTCATGGAGCGCGACCGCGTACGTGCGTTACAGCTTATGACGCAGGCGATGGAACTTGCACAGAAGGATGAGGACACCCTTTCCGCCGGTTGGTTCTTTTTAGATTTCGCAGAGTTCCTCCTTCAGGGACGCAATCACGCAACGAACTCATGGGAACTACAAGACCTGACGGACATTTCCACGCTCCCGGAACCCAACGCACAGAGCCCATACGGTCCGCGTTTTGGGCGTCACGGTTCTCGCGGTGCGCAGGGAACGCCGATGACAGAAGATGGAAAACCGTTGACGTTCGCGCTTCCGGAATCTTTCGCCACTGCCAAAAATGACGGAGAACGCTGGCGCTGGGCACTGGAACAGGCGGAAAAGCTCAACGCAGGGAAAACGATTCCTCTCGCCGAGGCGCAGACGCAAAATGGAAGCGTAATTGCAGAGAAACCGGGACAAACTTTCGCACTGGAGGCGGCTTTCCGTGCGGAGAAAATGTACCGAATTGCGCAGTTTTATCAGCGTCAATATGGGGAACAGACGCTGGAACATGTCTGGAGCCGTTTAAACGCCGAGAGTGAAGACGCGCAGACTGGAAAACAGGAAATCACGCGGACGGGAAGTCTTCTCGCGCTCGAAACGCTCACGGACACCGAGACAATCGCGCAGACCGCGACGGGAATTCAGCGTTTCCAGATGCCGGAAGGGGCGAATTATATCCAGATTTATCAGGAACTCGCCAAAACGCCGGGACGTCTCCAGAAGTTCGCCGTTTATCATCTTGCGCAAATCATGGAAAATCGCCGTCAATACTCGCGGGCAATCGACTTGTACGCGCGGGTAAATGAGGTTGCGCCGTTCCCGATTCCGAAAAATTTCATGGAAAATCCGTATCCGCACGTACATGGCGACAGCTCCCACATTACGGGAAATTACGGACGTTTCACGACGCAGAAGTCGCAGTCTTCCGAAAATCCCACCCTCTCTATCCGGTTCCGAAACGCGAAAAAGGCGACTTTCACCGCCACGCGAATCGACATCGACAAGCTCTTTAAGGAAATGGATTCCCGAATTGCAAGGGAAGTGGCGCGTGGGAAAATCTCGCAGAACGACATCAAACTGGACTTTCTGGAACTCACTCCGCAGCATATCGGGTGGGAACTCATGCAGGAAAAGTATCAGGAGTACCTGACCGCTGAAAAAACCACGTGGGAAACCGCTCTGGAACCTGCGGAGAACTATCACGACTCGACGGTTACTGTCCCGCTGAAAATTGACGGTCCCGGTGCGTATCTCGTGGAAATGCAGATGGAAAACGGAAACCGAACGTACACCATCGCGTGGGTTTTCGACATGATGGTCGTGCAGAAACGCCTTGACGGAAAACTCTGGTATTACGTTGCCGACACGCGCACGGGAAAAGCGATTCCCGGAGCGGTTCTCCACTTTAACGGTTGGCGTCAGGAGTGGTTCAACGACGAACCTCGCCGTAGCCCGAAGGTTCAGTTTTTCCAGAAGAAATTCGACGTGAAGTGCGACGAAAACGGTGCATGGACTGCGACGCAGGAAGACCTTCCGGACAATTATCAGTTCATCATCACCGCCTCGCTACCCAACAGTGACCGCGTGTCGGCATTCATGGACCCGTACCGAGGTTACTTCCATGTTTCCAGTTACTACTCAGACAATTACGACCATCTTTCCGCTTACGGAATCACCGACCGCCCGATTTACCGTCCGGAACAGAAGGTTTTCTACAAGTTCTGGGCCGCTCGTGCCGAGTATGACGGTAGAGATTATCTCCAAAATAAAGCCTCAAGCGAAAACCGAGATTTTTCAGATGTCGGAGCTTTCGCGAATCAGGACGTGACGCTGAAAATCTATGACCCGAATCATGAAGTCATCGAGGAACGCCGTGTCAAAACGGACGCCAACGGTTCCATCTCGGGCGAATTTCTCCTTCCGAAAGACGCAAAACTGGGACAGTATAACGTAGTTGTGGAGGTCCCGCGAAATGGAAATAACTACGGATATGAATTGGGTAACATTACGTTCCGTATGGAAGAGTACCGCAAGCCGGAATTTGAGGTGACGGTGGAAGCACCGAAAGAGCCGGTTGCGCTGGGAGACACGCTGAAGGTGAATATTCTCTCACGTTACTATTTCGGAGCGCCGGTGGTGAATGGAACGGTAAAATACCGCATTTTCCGCACCTCTTACACCCACCGCTGGTACGCACCCGCGCCGTGGGACTGGCTCTACGGTCCCGGTTACTGGTGGCACGCTAACGATTACGCTTGGTATCCCGGTTGGGCACGCTGGGGCTGTCTCGCTCCTACGCCAATCTGGGAAGGTAATGCAGGCAACGACGAAGAACTCGTCACGGAGGGTGAAATCCAGCTGACCTCTGAAATGGAGGGAAAAGCGGAAATCACTGTTGACACAACGCTCGCCGCCGCGCTTTACTCTGACCGCGACCATCAGTACCGCATCACCGCCGAGGTGGAAGACGCTTCTCGTCGCGTGATTACGGGTGAAGGAACGATTCTTGCCGCTCGCCAACCGTTCCGCGTGAACGTCTGGGCGCAACGCGGTTATCTGACGGTCGGAGACCAGATTCCCGTCCATATCGCGACGAAAACGATTGACGGAAAACCGGTCACGGGCGCAGGGAAACTCCGTGTTCTGGAAGTGACCTACGACAAAAACGGAACGCCGACGGAGAAAGAAATCCAGACCGCCGAAATCCAGACCGACGCGGACGGAAACGCGAAATACGACCTGAAAGCGACCCACGCCGGACAGTTCCGAATCTCCTGTACGGTGACGAGTGACGGAGACGCGCCGAAAACCGTGGAAGGGGGAATGGTTCTTACCGTTCACGGCAACGGTTTCTCTGGCTCCGACTTGCGGTTTAACGAGCTGGAACTCATCCCCGACAAGGCGGAATACCAGCCGGGAGAGAAGGTGAAACTGATGGTCAACACGAATCTGGACGGCGCGACCGTCGTCCTTTTCGAGCGTTGTTCGGACGGCGTGTGCTCCGAGCCTCGCTATATTCACATGACGGGGAAGAGCCAGATTATCGAGTTGCCGGTACGTCCCTGTGACCACCCGAACTTCTTCATCGAGGGTCTTGTGACGACGGGAAGTCAGGTTTATACGGTCACGAAAGAAATCTGCGTTCCGCCGGAAAAACGGATTCTGAATCTGGAAGTGCTTCCGTCCAAAACCCGTTATTTACCGGGCGAAAACGCAGAAGTTACGCTGAAACTCACCGATTTACAGGGGAAACCGTTCACGGGTGAAACCGTTCTTTCTGTGTACGACAAGTCGCTCGAAGCGCTTGCCGGCGGAACGAATATCAGTGATATTTACCGTCATTTCTGGAGCTGGAAACGGGGACATAACCCGTACACGCTCTCGACGAATTATCTCACTTCCAATAATATGTACCGAAGTGGAGACAGTGGAATGAGGGACCTCGGTGGCTTCTCCGGCGTTTTCTTCTTCGGCGAAACCTACAGTCCGCACTTCCAGAAAATCCGAAACGGTCTCCAGTATCACTACGCGCTACGTAAGAGTAAAAAGGCAGCGGCGTTCGGACGCTTGCGCGGAGAATCCGCCCGAATGATGGAGAGCAACATGGTGATGGACGCGGTGGCTGTTCCGATGGCGGCGGCTATGGCTCCGGCTCCGGCAATGGTTGGAGAGGATATGGTTCTCGCGGAAGAAAAATCCATGGAACAGGTCGACATGGAAGAGGGGGATCTTGGAATGTCAGCCGCCGGCGGAGTGAAACGTGAAGACACAAAACAGAACGTGAAACAGGACGCTCAAGGGACGGACAAGGAGCCGAAACTCGTAGAAGCGACAATCCGTAAAAATTTTGCCGACACAGCTTACTGGACCGCCTCACTCAAAACGGACGAAAACGGTCTGGCGACGGTGACGTTCCCCATGCCGGAAAATCTGACGACGTGGAAGCTCCGCACGTGGGCGATGGGCGACGGTACGCGCGTCGGTAAGGCGGAAACGGAAGTCATTACCGCGAAAAACCTTCTTATCCGGATGCAGACGCCACGATTCCTGACGACTTCCGATGAGGTGTACTTTACCGCGAACGTCCATAATTATCTGCCGACGGAAAAGAAAGTGGTCGTGACGCTCACGCTCCCGGAAAATGCTCCGTGCCAACTTCTGGAAGAGAAAACGCCGAAAACGGTCACAGTCACCGTCCCCGCGAATGGCGAAACGCGTGTCGACTGGACCGTCCGTGCCGAAAATGAGGGAGAGTGTCTCGTCACGATGAGTGCCCAGACGGACGAAGAATCCGACGCGATGCAACTCACCCTCCCGATTCAGATTCACGGAATGGCGAAACAGGACGCGCGTAGCGGAATGATTTCTTCTGACGATGCCGAGGGACGCGGAGCAATGGAATTTACGATTCCCGACGCTCGCCGGCCACAGGATTCCGCGCTGGAAATCCACTTCTCGCCGACGCTCGCAGGTGCCATGCTCGACGCGATTCCGTATCTTGTCGAGTATCCTTACGGGTGCACAGAACAGACGGTAAGCCGATTCCTTCCCGCCGCGCTGGTACGGAAAGCGCTGACGAATGCCGGCGTAAAACTGGACGAAATCGCGAATCAGACGAATAACCTCAACGCGCAGGAAATCGGTTCCGCTCAGGAACGCAACGCGCAGTGGGAAAAACAGATACGTAATCGGAAAAATGACCCGGTTTTCAACGACGCTATCCTGAACGACATGGTGTCTGTCGGCGTTGACCGACTGGTAAACATGCAGTGTTCCGACGGTGGCTGGGGCTGGTTCTCCGGTGCGGGGGAAACGTCCTCGCCTCACCTCACGTCGCACGTCACGCGTGGTCTGTTACTTGCGCAACAGGCGGAAATTTTCGGCGAGTTAGAAAACGCGGAAACCGTCTCCCGCGCCATTCAGAACGGTCTGGCGTGGCTCACGCGCTATCAGAAACACGAAATTGAAGCGCTCAAGCTCGGTGACGAACTCCAGAAACTTATCGATTCTGGTGACATGCCCGAAGATGGTTCTATTCCTGCACGGTTCAGAAACCGATACTATAAACTCCGCGCGGGTGAAATGGACGTACTCGTTTTCGCGACGCTCGCGCAAGCGGGAACGGACGGCAATTTCATGTCGGTGATGGAAGATTACATTTATCGTGACCGCGTGCAACTTTCTCCGCAGTCCAACGCGCTGGCTGGAATCGCATTTTTCCAGCGTGGAAACGTGGAACGGTACCGGACGGTTCTGGAATACCTGACGCAATTCCTCGTGATTGACGAAGAAAACCAGACGGCGCATCTTTCCCTCCCATCTTTCTGTTACTGGTGGTGCTGGTACGGAAACGACATCGAGACGCAGGCAGCGTATTTACGTCTTCTCACGCTCGATACGGGAACGGAGACCAAGAAAAATAGCCTGAAAACCGCGTCTTATCTCGTGAAATACCTCCTGAATAATCGGAAAAATGCGACGTACTGGAATTCCACGCGCGACACGGCGTCGGTTTTGGAAGCGTTCACGCAATACCTGAAACGGACGGATGAGCTGAACCCGAACATGACGGTCGAGGTGATTCTGGACGGAAAACCGGTGAAAACGGTCGAAATCACGGCGAAAAACCTGTTCACGTGCGATAATACGTTTCTTCTGGAGGGTGAAGCCGTCACGGGCGGAACGCACACGGTGGAACTCCGTCGCACGGGGACCGGACCGCTTTATTATAATGGTTACGCGCGTTATTTCACGCTGGAAGACTTCATTCCGAAAACGGGTCTTGAGGTGAAGGTGAACCGCCAGTATTACCGACTGATTCAGGAAAAAGACGCGACTCAGAACGCCGCAGACGCGCGAGGGAAACTCGTGAAACAGAGCGTTCTGAAATACCGTCGTGAACCGATGAATGTCGGTGAGGCGGTCACGTCCGGCGACCTGATTGAGGTGGAACTGACGCTCGATAGCAAGAACGATTATACGTACATTCTCATCGAAGACATGAAGCCCGCCGGTTTCGAGACAGTCGACGCGAAGAGTGGCTATAACGGAAACGCGCTGGGAGCGTATGTCGAGTATCGAGATAACCGCGTTGCGTTCTTCGTGCGGACGCTCGGAGAGGGAAAACACAGTGTGTCGTACCGTATGCGAGCCGAAACGCCGGGTAAAGTCTCCGCGTTACCGACGAAAATGGAAGCGATGTACGCGCCAGAACTGAAGGCGAACAGCGACGAAATGAAGATCGAGTGTCGAGATAAATAATTGCCTGTGAAGGATAGCATTCGTGAGTGGGAGAATATTTTTGTAAAATTGTTCTCCCACTTATGCTTTCTCTATTAAAAACGGCTGATGACTGTATTCGTGTTTTTTATATGAGTACTTTCTTTTTTTCTTTTTTTAGGGAGTGTGTACTTGTAATTTAGAAGATTTCTGATATAATAAAAAAAGTCTGTTTTCGTGGGGAAATGGGGTTTATTTAACAGGAACAGAAGTTGGTAACATGGCTCGAATTCAGCGTCTTTCTACGAATCTGATTAATAAAATTGCGGCAGGTGAGGTCATCGAACGACCTGGGAGTGTCGTAAAGGAACTAATGGAGAACTCAATCGATGCAGGTGCAACGCGGATTGATGTGGTTATTGAGAGGGGAGGAAGTGACTTAATCCGAATTGTTGATAACGGTTGCGGAATGGACGCGGACGACCTGATTCTGGCTGTTACGAGTCACGCCACAAGTAAACTACGTAGTGAAGAGGATCTTTTTAGTGTTTCTTCTATGGGGTTTCGTGGAGAGGCGATGGCAAGCGTGGCGGAAATCAGTCAGATGACTGTCCGTAGCCGAGTGAATCCAGGCGTAAAACCGACGGTGGGAGAGGCGGTTCCGAAGGAAAGTGACGCCCCAATCAGTGGGATGGAAATGCGTGTGGAAGGTGGAGAATACCGAGAACCTGTGCCGTGTGGGTGTCCGCCTGGAACGCAGATTGATGTGAAGAACCTGTTTTTTAATACTCCTGTCCGAAGAAAGTTTCTGAAGTCGGTCCAGACAGAGTTCGGATATATTTCTGAGTATTTCGTCCGGCTGGCACTCGCGAATCCTCGAATTCATTTTACTCTGCGACATAATTCTCGAGTCGTTTATGACCTGCCTGCGACGACTGACTGGCTTCAGCGTATCTGCGACACGGAAGGGAAGGAACTGGCGGATGCGCTCATGTATATCGAGAGTGAGTATGAGGGGATACGGATTTACGGTTATGCTGCCCGACCTAATTTTAGTCGGAGTAATGCCAAAATGCAATTTCTCTTTCTGAATGGCCGACCGATTCGTGACCGTGCGTTACAGCATGCTCTTCTGGAGGCATATCGGAATCTGATGACACAGGGACGTTTTCCGATTGCTTTTTTGAAACTCGATATGCCACCGAAGCTGGTGGATGTGAACGTTCATCCGACGAAGATGGAAGTTCGATTTCAGGAATCCGGGAACATTTATAAATGTTTTCTGAATGCGCTCCGTTCAAAATTTCTCAGAACGAATATGGCAACGTATGTAAACGCTGCGCGTCGAGATATGAATACGCTGGTTGCATTAAACGAGACGTTTCGGAATATCGATGCGCCGGAGAATTTTACTCCTTTACATGCGGAGGCTGAGAGCAGAAATGTCTCACTAGCGTGGCTGACGGAAACGGAAACTGAAACGGGACCAGATACAGAAAAAGGTTCCGTAACAGAACCCCGTGGGACTGTCGATGTAAGGAGTGTTACCGATTCTGGAATGAGTTCTGGAATGAG
>JAUNAI010000157.1 GCA_030527705.1 Planctomycetia bacterium
AGTCGTTTCGCAACGCGTAACGACGGCGAAGCGAAATTTCAGGTCGCGTCGGGATTAAAAAATTTCAAAAAACTCTTAATAAATTATTCATTTTTTTTATTTTTTATAGACCTCAAAATCCATGGAAGAACGCAATCCCGGAAACGTCCTGAACGAAAAATCATTTCTCGTAACCGTCCTTCTCCCGCAACGGGGGGCGGAAGGCGTGCATTATACCGACTTGACTGGCGAGGAACCGCTGGAGGAGCTTCGCGGACTGGCGGAGGCGGCGGGTACACAGGTCGTCGGCGAAATGCTCCAGCGTCGCAGTTCCATCGAGCCGGCAACGTATATTGGAAGCGGAAAAGTACTGGAATTAAAGGGAATGGTCGAGAAAACCGAGGCGGACGTGGTGATTTTCGACAACGATCTGGCTCCGGGACAGACGCGTAATCTGGAGAAAGAGCTGGGTGTAAAAGTTCTGGACCGGACGGAGTTGATTCTGGATATTTTCGCCTCACGCGCACAGACGAAAGAAGCACGATTGGCGGTGGAGCTGGCACAGTTGGAATACTCATTACCGCGACTGAAACGGATGTGGACGCACCTTTCCCGTCAGAAAAAAGGGGTCGGACTCCGTGGACCGGGCGAGACACAGCTCGAAACTGATAAGCGACTGGCGCAGAAACGCATTTCGGATCTGAAAGCGGAATTGGCGATTGTTCAGCAACGAAAGGAACGGGAAGTCCAGTCCAGAAACCAGACGCGGACAGTTTCACTCGTCGGATACACGAACGCCGGGAAAAGTACGCTTTTAAACGCTCTCACCGGCGCGGATGTGTACGTGAAAGACCAGCTTTTCGCGACGCTTGACACGCGTACGCGTCGCTGGACGTTGCCGGGCTGGGGACCGATTCTGCTGAGTGACACTGTCGGTTTCGTCCGGAATTTACCGCACCATCTCGTCGCGAGTTTCCGTGCGACGCTCGAGGAAGCTCGTTGCGCAGACCTCCTGTTACACGTCGCGGATGGAAGTAATCCGATGGTGAGGTTTCAGATTCAGGCGGCGTATGAGGTTCTCGAAAAACTCGGCATTCAGGAGAAAGACACGATTCTTGTTATCAATAAAATCGACGCACTCCGTGAGCTGGACCAGAACGGTATCCAAACGCCATCGGAATTAGTGCGCGGACGGGTGAGGGACTGCTGGAACTTGCGCAGGCAGTCAGCGACATGCTCAGTCGCACGTTCCCGACGGTGGAAATTGAGACTTCTGCGTCGAACGGACGTCTGGCGGCGTTTTTGGCGAATTACGGTGAGGTTTTCTCCCGTCAGTATCGGGAAGACGGAACGGTAGTTATTCGTTGCCGAATTGCGTCGACTTTCCTCGGAAAAATCCGACATGAAGAGATGAAAATGACGCTCTTGGACGGTGAATTGCCGACTTATGATGAGGAGTTTTAATAGGAAGAGAAGGTGTATTAAAAGAAAATTAGACGGCGAGAAAATAAAACGATTATGCGGAATGAATGAATCTTTCGGCTTATAAAGAAAATTTTTTCGCGACAGAACCGTCATGAAAATGGGATTGGGATACGATATATTAATTGTGTGCGTATATTAATATGTCATAATGAAATATAGATTTACTGGAATGTGGGCGTCTCGCTCGCAAGAGTTGCGCAAAATGGTTTTTTAGGAATTATAACCTTCCTGAATTACTGGAATCAGGTTAAACAAACATACTCTACTCGGTGAATCATGCGGACGAGACGTCTGTGTTCCCAATTAAAGGAGCTGTCCATGAAAAAAAATAAGATTTATCCTATATCCGCATTTCTCAGCATTGTGTTGGGAATGGTTTCTGTTTTTCATTCCGTGTCGCTTTACGCTCAATTTCGTACGGACGTGGACGAAAGTGGGAAAGAACTTCCGAAAACAGCCTGTCCACTGGGTGAATCCGTTACACAGTACTGGGAATGCGGCGTAAAATTAACTGCCCGTAGTACTCCTGTCACCGGTGCGACGGCAACCGTTCCTGTACCGGTGAGCTGGCCCGAACAACAGGTGAAAATCGCCGAGGAGCGTCACTCGCCATACGCGAAAGTTGATTACAAGAAGCAGGCTGGCGGATGCCGGCTGATGGTCATTTCCATTCCGTCGCTTCCAGCGGGTGAGACTGCCGAGGTGATTACGCGTTTCGAGTGTACTTCTTCTACGCAGTTGAAGCCGGAAAATGTGGAAGGTTATCAGAAGCCGGACGTGAAAAAGTTACCGAAATCGTTCGGACGTTATCTGAAACCGAGTGATAAAATTGAGTCGCGTGATAAGTCGATTGTGAAGTTGTCGAAAGAAATCGGCACGGACGCGGACAGTGCGTGGGAGGAAGTTGAGGCGGTTTACGACTGGGTTCAGGCGAATATCGAGTATAAAAATGGAAGTCTGAAAGGCGCGCTCGCGGCACTGAAAGACGGAACGGGCGACTGTGAGGAACTGTCGTCGCTGTTCATCGCGATTTGCCGTGCGAAAGGGATTCCGGCGCGGACGGTGTGGGTTCCGGAGCACTGTTACGCGGAGTTTTACCTCGTGGACGAGGACGGAAAAGGTTTCTGGTTCCCGTGTCAGCCCGCTGGTGATAAGGCGTTCGGTGAAATGCCATTCCAGTATGTGATTCTTCAGAAGGGGGACAGTTTCCAGTTACCGGGAGAACGTAAACCGGTCCGTTACCTGCCGCAGCAGATTAAGGCGAAAGCGAAAGTTCCGCCGTCTTATCAGATGGTCGGGGAATTGGTACAGCCACAGGAATAATTTCAGCTACCCATTTTAGCCTGAATATTTCATACCTAAAAAGGCGAAAAACGTTAAAGCGTCGGAAAATACGGCATGAAGCGATTATTTTTTCGGAAGGAACGATTTACACATTGTGTATTAAGGTTCATTGCCGAAACGTCAAGCTCCGTAGGAGCGTTATGTAATAGTCGTGGGGAAAGGAAGAATCGCGTTTCGCCGTCCATTTACCGTGGGTTTACACCCACGGCTATATACATTTGACCGCTACGCGGTTGGAGAACGGTGTCCCACCGTCTGTTACGAACGTCTTTTTCAGGGACGTATGAAATATTCAGGCTAATAGGGGAGGCTTTAAAAGAGAATACTTTAAACTCAGTCAGGTATCCAAATGGAACAAGAATTGAACACCGTGCTTCCGCCGAAAATTTTGGCGGCAATTGATATTGGCACAAATTCCATTCGTTGTACCATTGCCGAATCGTACAGCGATGGGAGAATGGTTATTCTGGAACAGCTCGCGCGTGGCGTGTGGTTCGGGAAGGAGACTTTTCAGCGTCGCGGACTTTCGGCTCAGTCCATGCGGGCGGGAATTGAGATCCTGAAACGTTTTCAGAAAATTTTTAATCAGTATGACGTCCAGCATATTCGCGTCGTTGCGACCGCGTCGATTCGTGAGGCGGCCAACGCGGATATTTTCATCGACCGAATTAAAATTGCGACTGGTCTGGATGTGAAAATTATCGATCCGTCCGAAGAAATTCAGTTTTCCGTCATGGCGATTCAGGAAGAACTCGGCGATGCATTTCCGCGGGATAATAAAAACGTTTTACTGGTGAATGTCGGTGGTGGAAGCACTCTACTAGTGGCGTTGCGTGCTGGAACGGTCGTTAACTCACAGAGTCTAAACCTCGGTTCAATTCGGATGCGGGAAGCGCTCGCCAACGCGAATGATTCTGTCGAAAATAATGCAGCGATTTACCGTCATGTAATTCAGGAAACGCTTGCTTCTGCGGAAGCGTATTTTCCGTTCCACGAAATTGATTTTGCGCTCACGATGGGTTCAGAACCACGATTCGTGGCGAAAAATATTGGCCGACAGTCGGCGACAGGCGATCTTTTTAATGTCCGTATGTCGCGTTTCGCGACGCTTGTGGAGCGTTGTATGAAAATGGAAACGCCTCGACTATGTAGTACGTACGGCATTAATTTTCAGACTGCGGAAATGACCGTTCCGGCTCTCCTGACTTATCAAGAAATTTTCCAGAGAACGCAGATTTCTTCCTTTTACGTTGCGTCCTCCTCGATGCGTCATGGTGTGTTGCGAGCGCTGGCACGTGAAATCTGGGGACTGGCGGATGTGGATTATCAGCATGACGTTCTAGATGCTGCCCGATCGCTGGCGGAGAAATATCTGATTGATATAGAACACTCCCAGCAGACGGAGCGTCTCGCGATTCGGATTTTCAACGAAATGCAGCAGGAACACGGTCTGACGGCTAATTACCTTCTCCTTCTGCGTGTCGCTGCGATTCTGCAGAATTGTGGACGTTTCGTGAATAATCGATCTTTCCACAAGCATTCTTTTTACCTGATTAGTAATTCCGAGATTTTCGGACTTCGGCGGTCTGAAACGGAAATGACGGCATATATCGCGCGGTACAGTTATCGTACAGGACCGAAACTGTCACACACGAATTTTATGGCTCTTCCGCGTGATAGTCGAGTAATTATCTCGAAATTGGCGGCGATTCTCCGAATTGCGGACGCGTTGAATCATGGAAAAACCGTGGACCCGGATACACTACGTTTCGAGCGTGACGGTGATGAACTGATGATTCTGCTTCCTCCGGACGATACGATTCTGCTTAAGGCGCGGTCGCTGGAGATTCAGGGAAAGATGTTCGAGGATATTTTTGGAATTCGAGTGCATTTTCGCACGTGAAAAACAAGAATTTTAACCTTTTTTAATACGCCTGCGTCGCAGATTTTATTTTATTCATTTTATTTTTATTATGACACCGAAAAAATCGACTCCAAATATCCGGCCGGACCTTCCGGAAAACTTCATCGCCCGTGATTTAAGCTGGTTGGCGTTTAATCAGCGAGTTTTGCAGGAGGGATTGGATACGAGTGTGCCACTGGCGGAACGTCTGAAATTTCTGGCAATTACCAGCTCGAATCTCGATGAATTCTGTAAAGTCCGTGTCGCTGGTGCTCAGCAACTGTTACGGTCTGCGCCCGATTTTTCTAAGTCGCAGGTAAAAAAGGCGGATGAGCTTCTTGCGGAAATTTCACAACGGACGCACGAGCTGGTGGAAGTTCAGTCTGCTGGAATCCGGAATATTCTGCGTGAGATTCAGGTTTTCGGTCTCACAATCGCGCCATATGAATTTCTGAGAGAGTCTTCGCAACCGCAAATCGCGTATCTTCGGGAGTATTTCGAGCGAGAGATATTACCGATTTTAACACCTTTAGCGGTCGAGGACATGGATCCGATGCCGTTACTGCCGGCGTTACAGTTATATGTTGCGCTCTGGTTACGCGTACCGGAAAGTGTCGGTTATCTGAAATCCTCAGAAACTCAGAAATCTGTGAGGCGCACGAATCGTTGTACTCAGAATGAGAATAGGGGGGCGGAAAAAGGACTGAAAAAGAAGAAGGAATCTTTTACGGAAAAACTCGCACTTATACCGGTTCCGTCGCAACTGTCGCGATTCGTGCCATTTTTCGCGTCGGGTGAACGGATGGATTTTGTGTTCCTGGAAGAGATTATCGCGCATAATGCGGATATGCTTTTCCCTGGATGTGAGGTACTCGCTCACTCGGTTTTTCGTCTGACACGTGATGAGGATGTGTATATTCCTGGTGGACTAAATAATTACGCGCAGGAAGTTGAAAATGCTGTCCTTTCACGGAAGCATCGTGAGGTCGTACGTCTGGAAATTACGGCTAATTCTGATGTTCGGACGTGTTCCCGACTGGCAGAAATGCTGAATGTGGCGGAGCGGGATATATATGAAATTGACGCACCGCTCGACGCGACGGTTTTATTTGAGTTGGCGGAAAATCCACGTCTCCAGAACGCGCGGTATCCCGACTGGCCGCCAGTGGAACCTGCTGACCTGAAAGATTGCACGAATATTTACGAGAGAATCGCGCAGCGGGATGTGATGCTGATTACGCCGTTCGAGAAATTTACGCCGGTTGTGGAGCTTCTGGAAAAAGCTGCGGAAGACCCCGACGTATTGGCGATTAAGCAGACGTTGTACCGGACAAGTGGTGATTCACCGATTGTGAAAGCTCTGATTAAGGCGGCTCAGAATGGAAAAGAGGTTTCTGTACTCGTCGAGTTACGTGCGCGTTTTGACGAATCACGGAATCTCCGATGGACACAGCGTCTGGAAGAGGCGGGCTGTCATGTCATTTATGGAATTGTAGGTTTCAAGACTCACGCGAAAGCGATGTTGATTATTCGGCGAGAAAAAGGGAGAATCATGCGTTATGTGCATCTTTCGACCGGGAATTATAATGACAAGACGGCCAAGTTATACTCCGACATCGCGCTGATGACCTGTAATCCGGAAATTACGGCGGACGTGGCGGCATTTTTTAATATTCTCACGGGCTACTCAGAATCGATTGGCTGGAAACGTCTCACAGTGGAACCGAGGCTTCTGAAGCGGCGATTTATCGAGTTAATTGAGCGTGAAATTGCGGTATCTACCCCGGAACAGCCGGGCTGTATCCGTGCGAAAATTAACTCGTTGGAAGATAAAAAAGTAATTGAGGCGCTTTACCGTGCGTCGCAACATGGGGTAAAAATTCAGTTGAACGTACGTGGTATCTGTTGCCTGCGTCCGGGAATTCCGGGACTTTCGGAGAATATCGAGGTGACGTCGATTATCGACCGATTTTTAGAGCACGCACGCATTTTTTATTTTCATAATGGCGGTGATAGTGAGGTCTATCTCGCGAGTTCCGACTGGATGACGCGGAATTTGGAACACCGACTGGAAATTTTGTTCCCGATTTTATCACCACCGATTAAAAAACGGATTCTGAATGCGTTGAATCTATATTTATCGGATAATCAGAAGTCACAGCAGTTGAACCCTGATGGAACCTGGACGAAACGGACTGCGGGACGTAAAGCGAAAATCCGTGCGCAGGAAATTCTTTATCGTGAGGCGGTTGATGCGGTGATTATGCCTTCCGCGACGCCGTTACAGTATGTTCCACTTCAGCGACCGGAAAATTAGAATCGTGTTATGTCCTAAACCTGTACCTAAAATTACGAAAATTTCACTCGTGATAACGGGGGGTGGCCTTGCCAAAATCCGTTTCTATGGTAAAATAAGTGTGTAAGAAAATTTATTTTCATAAAAATTTTTGTGATTTCACTTCGGTTTCAGGAAGGACGGTGGCTTTCATGACTACGATTCTCAACGGAAAAGAGCTTTCTCAGACGCTTCGCGCGGAAATTGCCGAGCAGGTGGCAGATTTTATTCAGGAAACGGGTGTGACTCCATGTCTCGCAGCGATTCTCGTCGGAGATGACCCTGCTAGTCAGGTTTACGTACGGAATAAAGAGAAAGCCTGTGCCGCTGTCGGAATGAAATCTGTTTTGTACCGTCTTCCGGCGGAAACGACGCAGGAAGAACTGCTGAAACTAGTCGCGGAGCTGAATGCAGACGTGTCGGTTCATGGAATTCTGTGTCAGTTGCCGTTACCGAAACAGATTTCGGAGCAGGTGATTCTCGACGCAGTTTCGTCGGAAAAAGACGTGGATGCGTTTCACCCGACGAATGTGGGACTGATTCTTCAGGGACGTCCCCATTTTCTTCCGTGTACACCGTACGGGATTCAGGAAATGCTGAAGCGTTATCAGATTGAGACGGCAGGAAAACATGTTGTGGTGCTCGGACGGAGCGACATCGTGGGGAAACCGATGGCCGCGATGATGGTTCAGAAAGGTCTGGGTGCGGACGCGACGGTGACGGTGTGTCACAGTCGTACGAAAGATCTGGCGAGTGTGACTCGGCTGGCGGATATTCTGATCGTTGCGATTGGGAAGCCGAAATTCGTCACAGCGGACATGGTGAAAGACGGCGCGGTCGTCGTAGATGTCGGTATTAACCGGATGGAGGCAGGACTCGTTGGTGATGTGGATTTCGATGCGGTTCAGGCAAAAACCTCTGCGATTACTCCGGTTCCAGGTGGTGTCGGACCACTTACAATCACCATGCTTCTCGGAAACACGCTGAAAGCCGCGCGGTCGCAGACGGGAAAATAGGCGGAGTGGGTAAGTTAAAACCTTAAGGAAACACTGAATAAATCACGTTTTTGGGAGGCGACGTGAGACGCGTCGCCTCCCAGTTAATCAGCGTCTCCTTAACGAAAATCTCTCGTGAAAGTGTGAGAGATTTTCTTTTTTAAAATTTTTCTTAAACTGCTCTTGACACTCCGTGAGAAATTGGATAAACTGTAAACCAGTATCTGTAAAAATTTGTCCGTTTTAAGTCAGAGATTTAAGAAAAACCGGTTTCCGATGATTCCTGTTAGCGAAAAAATATACGAGGAAATTCGCGAGAAAGTCCAGAATATTCACGCTCAAGAAATGCCGACGCAGTTGGTTTTAAGAGGGCGCGTAGTTGGGTTTTTAGGGAGTTTCTGCCTTTTTCTGATGCTGGCAGGCTGTACTAGCAGTGTTTTTCATGAAGGAGCCTACGTCGGAAACGGAGGTACCTGTGATTTACAGGCTCGTCCCGCTGCGGTTCCTCATTCCTCGGTTCCGTTTTTCGCATCGCGAGATGTGAAGAACGACGCAAAAAACCGGGTCGCGATGGAACGTGCGACTGGGCGTCCCGTGGCTGCCCGACCTGCGACGGTGAATGATGTGATCGCGTGGCATCAGTCGGGGGTTCACAGCTCGAATATTATCACTCACATTCGTACTCATGGACTTTATCAGCCAATTCAGGGGCAGGATGTGTTGACGCTCCAGAATCGTGGTGTATCGACGGACGTAATTCGGACGATGAAAGAGCATCCGTACCCGAAAGTTGACGCACCGGTTCCTCCACCGAGTAATCAGCCGAGTGCTTTTTCTGGCGCAAGTTCTAATCCAGACACGAATCCTGGAAACGGTTATTATGCTGGTGCGGGGAATTCCGGCCCGAATATCGCTCTCGCACCGTCCGCCTCAGTTCCGACGCTCGCGCCTCCCGTCCTTCCCGCTAGTGCGACGGGGCAGGAACGCACACCACGTACTTCCACGTTACTAAATACATTCCCCGGTGGAACAGTTTCTGGCCCGCAGTATGGAATAATTTCTCCGCAGTGTGGCACGTGTGTTTCAGATATTTCTGGTATGTCCGGTATGTCCGGGATGTCTAGTGGAGCTGGCGGGTCTGGTATGTCCGGAGTGTCTGGTATTTCGGG
>JAUNAI010000506.1 GCA_030527705.1 Planctomycetia bacterium
AGTGAATTGACACTGAGTGAAAGTGTTCTGCCACCAGAGGAAGTTTTGCGCTGGGATTTTCTCGCACAGGTAGAGACGGCATATTTTCGGGAACTGGACCAGCTTGGACTGTGGGACCGACAGGCGGCGCGTCTTTTTGCATTGCGGAATGCACAGGCGGCGGGAAACGCGACGGGCAATAGTTCTGGAACGGGGAATCTTCCGCGTGATTTTCAGATTTCGTTCCGGCTTGGTGTGGTGGGGTGTGTGGACTTTAGCCGTCTTCAGAGAGATTTTCTGGAACGAGTGAGCGCGAATGTGGATGTTTTCATTTTCGCGCCGGAGTCGATGGCGGATCGATTCGAGGAAGATGGGACGCTGAAAACCGGAAAGTGGGCTCGTGTGGAACCGGAACTAAATAAGAAACTGTTTCGGGTACTGAAGCAGAAGACGAAACCGGAAGACCAGGTTGCACATGTGGTGAATTGGCTTCGGGAAATTGCGCCGCGGATGGGAATTGAGGAAGTGACACTTGGGCTAGCGGATGAGTCCATCGAGCCGATTCTGTTACAGGAACTCTCTATGGTGGGGGTGAATAATACGCGAGCGGGAAAAAAGGTACTGGCAGATTTACAGCCGTGGCGGATGCTGGAGCGTATGTGTGCCTATTTACGGAGCGTTGCGTCGGCTTATCCGGGAAATCTCAGTGTGAATGGCGCGATGTTAGCGGAGTTCATGGAAAGAACGGGGCCAGAATATGCGGAATTGGCGTTATTTTTCCGTCAGGAGGATTTCGGAAATTATATCCGCTCGCTGTGTGATGAGGCAGGAAATACGGTTGTTGTGGGGGATTGGATTGCAGAATTAGACGCGTTTTATAATGAATTTTATCCTACGCGGATGCCGTCACCGGGAATGTTGTGGTACATGCTACAGACGGAAGGAAAATGGAAACGGTATCGAGCGTTTTTCCGTGTGTATAAGATTTTACATAATATGATGACGGAATACGCACGGGAATACGTCAATTTCCAGTCACTGTTAACGATTGTGACGCAGTTTCTGAAGAAAATATACTGCTGGAAAGATAATTATGATGTGCAGGATGAGCGTGAATATCAGATTATCCGTGGGTGTATGGACCTAAATCATGTTTTTGGGGATAAATTTCAGCTTCCACAGGCGTTAATGAATGAGTTACCGTTGTCGTTGCCGCAGGCGTTACAGATTTTATTGGGGGAAACCGCGACGAAACAGATGCCGACGTCGGGAATTCCGCAGACGATTTCGATTCAGCGTTGGCTTGATCTGCCGTTAGATGACGCGTCGGCGATGGCTTTAATCGGAATGAACGAAAATTATGTGCCGGAAACGGTGACAGAGCATATTTTCTTGCCAAATCAGTTACGAGAAGAACTAAAAATTAAGACGAATCAGAATCGTTTTGAACGCGATATTTATAACCTGTCACTGATTCTGGCGTCACGGGCGGATGTGTGTGTGACGCTGGGGCGGATTTCGACGGAGGGGGACACGCTGTTTCCGAGTCGTCTGTTACTGACGGAAGAGTCAGAAGAACTGGTTTCTCAGGTAGAAAAGCTATTTGGTGAGCCACAGGAGGAGGAATCGAGCGCGTCGGAGAGTGTGGAAAGCGTAGAAAACGGTGAGAATACAAGAATCTCTAAAAATGCTAAAAGCGTTGAAAGTGTTAAAGTTGGTGAGAGCAGCGAGAACAGCGAGAACA
>JAUNAI010000158.1 GCA_030527705.1 Planctomycetia bacterium
ATTCTGTGAAAATTAGATTCTGTGAAAAAAGGGACGGTAAATCCCGTCCCCTAGTGTGATTATAAAATTATATGAACATTAAACCTCTTCCGGCAACACGAAACCTTCACGGTATTCCCGTTTCAGAAGCGCATTCGCAGCGTCTGCACCGTCACCTGTAAAGCGTCCTGCCGATTCGTCATACGTGAGCATATCGCTGAGTTTCACTTCCGGATTATTCAGCGAAAGTCCGTTGTTTACGAGCAGAGCATCCGTATTCGCGAGCAATTCTTCCCAGCGTCCTTCCGTCTTGCCAAAAATAACTTCCGCCTTTTTCTGATCGTATGGTTTTCCGACTTGGAACGCGATATTCGCGAAATTGCACCACGCGACAACCTGATTATGCAGTTCTACTTCCGCAGTCTGAATGGAACGGTCATGCGCACGGACCGCGTCGATGAAGTTACGCTGATGTCCCCCGCCGGAATTACCACGGAACTCGCGAATTAAGTTTCCATCCTTATCCACGGCTTTACCGCGACCACGTTCACCCCAGAACATACCACCCTCGCAGTACACGCAGTAACCGCTCGACGGACCAGTGCATTTTCCCGCAGATTTCGATTTCGGACCGTCCTGCAGATTGGAAAGTCCCAGAACGACCGGAATAGAACCCGTGTCGAACCAGACGAAATGAACGTTCGGCGACTCGCCCGCGTCGTCCCAAGTACGAATACCACCACCGAGAATCCGCTTCGGATATGCGACTTTATCCAGCAACACGTTATTAATCGTATCATCTAGAACGTGCACGCCCCAGTTCCCCATCTCGCCAGAACCGGTATTCCAGTCCCAGTGCCAATCATAATGGAACTGCGAGCGGTACAACGGTTCATCCTGAGCCGGACCGAGCCAGAGGTTATAATCGACATTCGCCGGAATTTCGAGCGGAGTGTCACGTTTTCCGATACTTCGACGGATTCCATAACGGTTCACGGCACAAGACTTAATCTCTCCGAGAGCTTTTTCTTCATGCAGAAACTTCTTAATTTCCGCCTGCATCGGGTCACTGCGTTGCTGGGTTCCGACCTGACAGATTACGTTATATTTTCGCGACGCTTTCACCACCTGGTCACCTTCCCACTGCGAGTGCGAGAGCGGTTTCTCTACGTACACATGCTTTCCAGCTTGCATCGCCCAGACCGACGCGAGACAGTGCCAGTGATTGCACGTCGCGATATAAACCGCGTCAATCGATGGGTCGTCGAAGATTTTCCGCATGTCGCGATACGTGGCGGCGTCCGGAACACGCGATTTAGCCGCAAGCAACCGCGATTCATCCGGGTCGGCAAAAGCGCAGAGATTCACACCGTCCATATTTTTGAAGGCGTTGAGATGGTCACCGCCACGCCAGCCGATACCGATACCGGCAATGTTAATTTTTTCGTTCGCATTCGTTCCAGCCATGAGAGCGGGAGCGGGAAGGAGGGAGGCCAATGCACCGACTGCTGCAGTACGGCGAAATGCTTGACGACGATTCATTTTTTGCATATTTCACCTAAAATGATTTAATGTGGGATAATTTGAGCCAAATCGGCTACTTTATTGAGATTATTATACCATTCCCCAAAATGTTTGTCAATATCGCAGATAGAAAAAAACGAGATGAAAATGGAATTCGGAAGAAAATTCTGTACATAACGAGGAAAAATTTGAGAGAATCTTGCTGTCTACCCCTTGACATTCAGTGCGGGAGTGATAAAATGAAAGATACTAGGTTTATTTTATCCAGTTAAAAGGAGGAAGGCGTGCTTGGCGCAATTGAAAAGGCGGATGTCCTGATTGAGGCGTTGCATTGGATTCGTGAGTTTCGTGATAAAGTTTTTGTCATTAAATTGGGTGGAAGCCTGATGACGAATCCGCTGGCGATGTCACACCTGTTACAGGACTTGGTGTTTCTGGAAACGGTCGGAATTCGTCCGATTGTCGTTCACGGAGGCGGTCCGGCGATTAATCGGGCAATGTTGGAGGCCGGTTTACAGTCGCGGTTCGTGTTGGGACGCCGTTACACTTGCGAGAAAACGCTGGAAATTGTGGAACGTGTGCTGGCGACGGAGTTTAATGAACAGCTGGTTGAGCAGATTACCATTCTCGGTGGAAGAGCGCGGTCATTGAATTTTAACACGAAATGTGTCGTGTTCGGAGAACCGTTAAAATTGAAGGATGATGACGGAAACGATTTGGATCTCGGTTTCGTCGGAACCGTGACGCGAGTGGATACGGATACGATTTTCGACATGATGAAAAACGGAATTATCCCGGTGATTCCATCGATGTGTCTGACGGACGGTGAGGGAGAAAATGCCCAGAAACTGAACGTGAATGCGGATACGGTCGCGATGGCGGTTGCGCAGGCGGTAAAGTGCGAGAAACTCGTATATCTGAGTGACATTAATGGTGTTCGTGCGGATAAAGATGACCCGGATTCACTCATTCCGACGCTGACGGCTGAGATGGCAGAAGAACTTTTTGAGAAGGGAGTGATTCAAGCGGGCATGATTCCGAAAGTTCAGGCGTGTCTGGAAACGGTCGAAAAAGGTGTGCGGAAAGTTCATATTGTGGACGGACGTCTACGTCATGCGTTGATGCTGGAAATCTTCACGACGGTCGGTGTTGGGACGGAGATTGTGGCAAGCGCGAAAAGAAAATAAGAAAGAAACATATAAAATATATATTATAAATATATATAAAAAAGCAAGCAATCGAAGATTGTGATTAAATGGTTTTTTGAAGGGTAGTGTGAGGGGGAACTTGTTCCCCACTTACCAGCGTAAATTCTTTACGGGTAGCCGATTTCTCTCGAAAGGTTGAAATTCGGCGTTGGTGTTTAGAGGATAAATACTTTACGCAAGATTCCACCCTGCGGGAGGAACTTGTTACCCATCATGTCGTAACGCCCGTTGGAGAGACCATTTTTGTAAAAAACTTTTGATATTTATGTGTTTTAATCGTGTTCTGCGAACGTTTGGATTTTGATTGTCAATATTTTTTATGAAGGATTACTTAAAATGACGACGTTAGAAACATTCGAAAAGTACGTAATTCCGAATTATACCCGATATCCCGTTACGCTGGTACGCGGTGAGGATTCGTGGGTCTGGGACGAGGACGGAAAGCGTTATCTGGACTTTTTTCCCGGTTGGGGGTGTAACATGTTGGGGCACTGCCCGAAATATGTTGTGGAGGCGGTTCGAGAACAGGTCGGAAAACTGATTCATATTCCTAATTCATGGTACTCGCAGGAACAGGGCGAGTGGGCGCGTCTTCTCTCGGAGCGTAGTTTTGGCGGAAAGTGTTTCTTTTGTAATTCCGGGACGGAAGCGAATGAAGCCGCGATTAAACTTGCGCGCATGTATGGAAATGAACGGAAACGGTACAAAATTGTGACGTTCTATAACGGTTTTCATGGACGGACCATGGGTTCTGTTGCTGCGACGGCTCAGCCGAAATATCAGCAGGGGCTGGGGCCATTGTTGCCGGGATTTATTTACGCGGAATATGGGAATCTGGACGAAGTGAAGAAAATCGTCGAGAATGATGACGAAATCGTGTCGATTATGTTGGAACCGATTCAGGGTGAAGGTGGTGTGAATGTGCCGAGCCGTGAATTTTTGACGGGATTGCGTGAGTTATGTGACAAAAATGATATTTTGTTGCATTTCGACGAGGTGCAGACGGGCTGTGGACGTACGGGGGAATGGTTCGCGTACCAGTTGTTTGGGGTGACGCCAGATCTGATGACGCTGGCAAAAACGATTTGTGGTGGTATCACGGGCGGTGCGTTGGTGACACGGCAGGAATTCGCTCCATATCTGAAACCGGGAATGCATGCGGCGACTTTCGGCGGAAATCCGATTGCAGCAGCGGCGGGAATTGCGACGATTCGGCAGATTGAAGAACATAATCTGTTGGAAAATGCGAAACGGAATTTCGAGCTGTTCAAAAAGCGTTTCCTCGAGCTGAAAGAGAAGACGGATGTTGTCACGGACGTTCGCGGTTGTGGTGCGATGGTTGGTATGGAACTGAATATTAACGGTACTAGCATCGTTCAGAAGTGTATGGAAAATGGACTTCTGATTAACTGCACGCACGGAACGGTGATTCGACTTCTACCGTCGATTACGCTGACGGAAGCGCAGATTAATGAAGGTTGCGATATTATCTGCGACGCAGTAATGAATGCGTGATTTTTGCCTCCATAGCCTCTCTTAACCTGAATATTTCATACCTAAAGAGGTAAAAACGTTAAAGTATCGTAAAATGTGGGGTGAAACAATTATTTTAGTAAAAAATTAAAATAACGTAGTGTATTTTAATGTGGAAACAAAAACTATTAAATCCCCCACTGGTTTTTCGTGGAATTTGTGGAAGATGAAATATTCAGGCTAAAAGGGGGGCTTTAAGAAGGAGAGTCTAAAATATTAAAGTCTTTCACTCAAAACTCCGATAACTTAAATTTAACCCAATTGGGGGCGTTTAACCGAAAGAAAAAAGACGAAAGGGATTGCGATGCGACACTTACTTACCCTGAAAGATCTGACCACAGCGGAAATTGAGGATGTTCTTGCGATTGGCAAGGCGCTGAAGGAAGATTTGAAACGTGGTATTCGTGCTCCACTTTATCCGAATTGCGTAATGGGAATGATTTTCCAGAAGCAGTCCCTCCGCACTCGCGTCAGTTTCGAGACAGGAATGACGCATATCGGCGGTCATGCAATTTATCTGGCGGGTGATGTTGATTTCGGAAAACGTGAACCTATTCGGGATTTTGCGCGCGTGATGAGCGAGATGGTCGATTTGGTGATGATTCGTGCAAAACACCATGAAGATGTTGTGGAATTTGCGGAATATGCGTCGGTTCCGGTAATTAATGGATTGACGGATTACTGTCATCCGTGTCAGGCTCTGGCGGATATTATGACGTTGCGTGAGCTGATTGGCGACACGACGGGGAAGAAGTTCTCGTGGGTCGGTGATGCGAATAATGTCGCACTGAGTCTTGCGTTTATCTGTGGGAAACTCGGAATGAAATTCAGTATGGCTACGCCGAAAGAGTATCAGTTTAGTGATGATATTCTTCAGCAGATTCACGATAATGCTCCGGAGGCGGATTTTGAGGTTACAGAAGATCCGGTGGAAGCAGTAACGGATTCCGTGGCTGTCTATACGGATGTGTGGGTCAGTATGGGACAGGAAGATGAAAAAGCTAAGCGCGAGAAGGATTTTGCGGCGTATCAGGTGAATGCGGAATTGATGAAACACTGTCCGCAAGCATATTTCATGCACTGTCTGCCGGCTCGACGTGGTTTTGAAGTCACAGAAGATGTAATTGATGGGCCACAGAGTGCCATTATTCCGGAAGCGGGAAATCGGCTTCATGCGCAGAAAGGCGCGGTGGTTTGGTTATTACGTCAATTACATTAAGATCTAAACATTTATTGTGATTATGACAGGAATTTTACTAAATATCGAATGAGGTAGGACTTTATCTCTCTTGGTATTCGTAGTACGACCGTTGAATAACGGAGTTATGACGTTTTACGAGTTGTAAAGTGTATTGGTAAAACCTTTTTACCTCATTCGGATTTAGAAATCCTTGAGATGATTGGGAAGTTAGATAGACGACGAAGTAGCGAAACATGATAGTAACGCTTCTTCGTCTAATTGTGTTTCTATTAGTGGAAGTAACGAATGGATAAGCCGGAAGAGCGAGATGAGAAAAAATCTGTTACCAATCGAGTTGAGCGAATTCTAACGATACTGCAACTGCTTCAGAATGGGCAATATACGCAGGAAGAACTTATGGAGCGGTATACGAAATATTCTGTACGAACTTTTTATCGAGATTTGGAAGGAATTCGCGAATTTTTTGGAGATTTGATTCAACATGATAAGCAGGGAAAATTCTATCTGCAATGTGAAGGAGCACAGTATCCTCGTGCGTTGGATTTAACGTATATAGAGGCGCTATCTCTTTATCTTCTCTGCCATATGGGTAAAAAATCATCACGAACGATTCCGTATATGGACTCGGTCATGTCAGCGATGGTAAAATTGCGTTCTCTGTTTCAAGAACTTTTGCTGAAAAATATCGAGAATCAGGCGGATCATATTTTGCTAGAATGTGGCCCGATGGCGTCGCATATGGATAATCAAACTGTTTTTTCTAACCTGCTTTTTGCGCATGAAAAAGGTTATGGCGTGTTAATTATCTACGATAGTATTTATGAGGGGAAAGAAATTGAGACGTTACTTTTTCCTTACTTCTTACATTTTACTCGTCATGCTTGGTATGTTGTTGGAAGATCTGGACTACATCAGGAGATACGTACATTTCATATAGAACGCATACGGAGTGTTGAGGTTCTTAAGAATTGTACGTTTATTTTACCGCCGGGATGGACGTATGAACAATATCGTGGAAACGCATGGAATATGATTTATGATGGTCCGGATATTGAGGTGGTTTTGCGATTTTCAAAACTCGTAGCGAGAAATGTAATGTCTGTTAGATGGCACAAAACGCAGGTTTTACATTATAACAGTGATGGTACTTTGGATTTTAGGGTTATTGTCTCTGGAACGAGAGAAATTCTTTGGTGGATTCTTGGTTATGGGGCTGAGGTAGAAGTCCTTGCACCGGAGTCGTTGAGGCTGGAGGTTATAGAGCATGTTCGGCGACTACAGAAAATCTATTTGTAAAAGTGAAACGTATCGAAAAAACGTTTATTGATAGAAAGGAAAAGAGATGAAACGGTGGAATTTTAGTTTACGTGCCTGCCTATATGCTGTACTGAGTATGTCTCTTTCCGGAATAATGCTCGGAAATGAAACGGAAAGAGACGCAGAAAATAATACGCTGAATCCGAAAAATAATATAGAAACGGTAAAAAATCAGGAAGATATTACCGTGGCGGTTTATTACTTTGGGAATTATCATCTTGACCCACGGAATGAAAAACGTCTCGGTGATGGTTGGACGGAATGGGAGCTGGTAAAGAAGGCGAAACCACGTTTCGAGGGACACGCTCAGCCGAAAGTTCCGCTCTGGGGATACACGGATGAAGCGAATCCTCGCGATATGGCGCAGAAAATCGACGCGGCTGCGAATCACGGTGTGGATGTGTTCTTGTTCGACTGGTACTATTATAACGACGGACCGTTTTTGAATCGGACGATTGATGAAGGATTTCTGAAGGCGGAAAATCGGGATAAAATCCAGTTTGCGCTCATGTGGGCGAATCACGATTGGGTGGAACTGTTCCCGAAAAAGAAGGACATTCCCAGTGCGTTGATTTATCCGGGAACGGTTACGCCGGAGATGTTCGACGAAATTTGCGACCATATTATTCGGGATTATTTTTCCCAGCCGAATTACTGGAAAATTGACGGAAAACCCTATTTCTCGTTCTATGAACTGACGAAATTGGGGCAGAATTTTGGTTCTTTTGAGGCGACGAAAGCGGCGCTCGCACGGTTTCGCGAGAAAGCGAAAGCGGCAGGATTTTCCGACATCCACCTTAACGCAGTTTACTGGGGATATCCGAATATTCCCGGAGAAGGAACGGTGGCGGCCCCGATTCAGCTGATTGAGGAACTTGGTTTTGACTCAGTAACTTCTTACGTTTGGATTCATCATGTTGGACTACCGGAACAGGTGACCGATTTTAATTGGGTCCGCGATGCGTATTTTCAGCATTGGGATAAAGCTCGGGAGGGGTTTCAGATTCCGTATATTCCGAACGTCTCGATGGGATGGGATTCTTCACCTCGTGCGTGCCAGGATGACCCCTTCGGACCGTTCGGGTATCCGTTTACGAATATTATAGGGAATAACACCCCGGAAAATTTCCGTCGCGCGTTGGAATTAACACGAGACAGGATGCTGGCGGATCCGAAATGTCCACGGATTATGAATATTAACAGCTGGAATGAGTGGACGGAAGGGAGTTATATTGAGCCGGATACGGAGTATGGGTATCAGTATCTGGAAGCGATTCGGGATGTTTTTGGTAAGTAAAATGCAAAAAAAGCAAGAAGCCCAACAAAAGAAACCCAAGAAGCAAGTGTTCGTAGAACGCGATTAAAAGTTTTCTTGAGGGGGAGTGTGAGGGGGAACTATTTTGCAAAAATGCTCCCCATTCACCAGTGTAAATTCTCTACGGGTAGCCGATTTCTCCTGATAGGGTGAAATTGGCGTATTGGATTTAGCCTAAAACTCCAGCCTTCCCTTTTATGAGAGGTGTCATCGAAGGTGACGGAGAGGTCGGGGTGGAATTGCCTGAAAACGTTTTCATAAATCGCGCTTGCGTAACAGTCCCGAAGGAACTTCGTTTTACTAACTACAGACTTCAGTTCGCAGTGGAGGCTGAGAGTAAACACTATACGCCGAATTCTACCCTAGCGGGAAAAATCGGCTATCCATCTCGCTTCAACGCCCGTAGAAGAGACCATTTTTGCAAAATAGGTCTCTCTCAGCCCCTCTCCCAAAAAAACTTTTAATCGTAATTTTCGATTGTTTGCTTTAATATTTTTAGTTTTTATTTTTTCACTTTTACAAGAAAAGATTCATGATGTCATTTACTCCCGCCCCCTATCAAAAATTGGTGAAAGACTGGTCTACCGTTGTTGATTCTTCGTTCGTAATCGTTAGTTTTGGAAAAAATGTCCTCATTGCGCAAGACGTACCCGACTCAGAGGCCTTTCGGTTTCCGACTGTCGGAGAATTGCGACACGCTTCCTATTGTGTGCGGGCGAAAAAGTTGCTCTGGCTTGGAACGTTTATGGAGGAAATTCATGGAGAAACCGTGAAGACGGAATGTTACGGTTTTGAATGCTCTGAATATCCAGATTTCTCGGAAATTGCGGGGAAGTCGGCATATATCGAGATTACGGAACCGACGCAGCTCGCGGAATTGACGGCCATTACGGACCCATTTTTTGAAGATGATGAGGACCAGAAGCTGGAAAGGTCCTGCTTTGTAGCTCCGTCTCGATATGTTTTGGTGACGTTTCCAGAGCCGTCCGCATCGGCACTGTGTCGGGCAAGGGAACTGCTTTTCTGGCGAAAAATGCACCGTCGGTGTGGACGGTGTGGTGAGAAATTGACAGAATC
>JAUNAI010000507.1 GCA_030527705.1 Planctomycetia bacterium
AAAATTAGAATCCCCATGACAATTCCTCAACATTCCAACTCCTATAACTACACAAAGTTACTACATGCCTCTAAATTCCTTCGCACAATTACGCAGGTGCTCTAGGTTATTTTCATGTACTCCTTTACAAGCTCTATGTCACTCTAAATAGACCTCTTCTTCCGCGAAAATCATCCCGGCTGGAATTTTTTCCCGGAGCGTCGCGAAATCGAGCGCAAAATCTGGCGCGATTTCCACCTGCGCGTTTTCTGGGAGCGTTGCGCCAGCGCGTCGGAGCCAGGAAGCGTACAGTTCCGAGAGATGTTCCCGGACGGGTATGGCGGACTGTTTTAACGTGATGAAAACCTCGTCCCGGTTCACCGCGCGTATCACCGTCGGCGTTTTCGCGAGTGGCAGAATGTCGAAAATAAACCGTTCCGGCTTAATTCCCCATTCCGGACCGTCTTGCGTCTGAATCTTTTTTAACGGCAGGTGAAACGGCAAGAACCCCGGATTTTCCCGGATTTTACGCGCCATTTCTTCCAGAAAATCGAGCTGAATGAGGTGAATTCCGATACTCCCCGCCCAGAACCGTAATCCGCCAGCGTCCGGGTCCGTTTTCATCGCGTATTCTCCCGGAAAATCCATATATTCCACCACGCGCATCGCGGTTTTCGACACATCTTCATACACAACGTTCCCGACCAGCTCCATTCCATCCACCTTCTCGACGACGACGGAACTCATCTCGCTTCCTGTGTGTAAATGCTCCGCGAGCATCTCTTCATTCAGAATCGGAACGAGCGGATTATCGATGTGAAACGTGTTAATTGTCGTGATTCCGTGAAGCCGCATATCCGCGCCAGCATCCGTATTTTCCAGAGCCGTAATCAGTCCGCCGTGTCCGTCCGGTCCACAATAAATCCGCCCGTCCGAGAGGAAAAAGAGCGACCCATCCTGCGGACTCAGCGCAGGCATCACCCCCTGCGAAAATAGGAAAACATCCTCTTCCGGCAGTCCGAAAAAGTCGTTTTCGCGCAGAAAATCCCGTGTCAGCGCGTCAGAGTCGGGATTCGTCATGATATACGTCCGCAACGGCGATTTATAACGCTCGCGCAAGACGCGAATTTTCTCAAAATGCACCTGAAACAGCGACTTTTCCCGCACGGGCGTCACCGGAAACGTCCCTTTCGGCATGACCGCCCCCAACCGCGACCCCATACCGCCGGCAAGAATCACGATTCCGACTTTCCCTGCGGAAATCGCCTCTTCCGCGCACCGCGACCGCCCGAAAAGCCGCTCCGAATCGAGAAGAGCACACTTTCCCAGAGGCTGAATTTTTCGGAACAGATTCTGATTTTCGACCGCGATTTCGTCCTTACGGAGATACTGCTGGAAAATGTCCCGTAAAATCGTGGCGCTGGGAAAATATTGTTTCATGTTATCCTCAAAATAGAAAACATAAATAAATACTAAAGTTTTTTGAAGGGGGAGTGTGAGGGGGGAACAATTTTGCAAAAATGTTCCCCGCCTCACGAATGTTTTTGTGTCGTGTACCTAAACACCAACGCCAATTTCACCCTATCGGGAGAAATCGACTACCCGGAATGTCGTAACGCTCGTGGGAGAGAAAACATTTTGAAAATTGTTTTCTCCCCAGACCCCTCTTTCAAAAACTTTTTAATCGCAATCTTCGATTGCTTGCTTCTTGTATTTTATTTATTTAAATACTAAG
>JAUNAI010000159.1 GCA_030527705.1 Planctomycetia bacterium
GAAATCATCATGCACGCAGAAATCATCACACACATGGACACCAGAACGATGAAAATGGAAATGAAACGGTATTTTAGGTAGGTTTTCATGCAATTCTCCAAAAAAAGGTGAGGAAGATTATTTATTGACTTTTCGTTTTCGGTATTCCCCCATCGTCAGGCCAAATTCCTTCTTAAAAAGCTGACCAAGGTGATTCGCGTTCTCGAAACCACAGGAAAGAGCGATTTCATGGAAGGAAAGTGTCGTTTCTTCGATAAGTTGACACACGTTGTTCATGCGGACACGTTTAATTTCCTCGATGATGGAGTGCCCCATAACTTTTTTGAACCGTTCTTGTGCTGAGCGTTCCGAGACAGGGAGCATTTCCACGATGTCCGCCACACGGATGTTTTCGCCACGAGAAATACGGATAATTTCAAGAATCTGCACCACCAGTCGGTCGGAAACCTGAAAGAATTCCGTCGAATTCCGCGACACGACCCGAATTGGACGGTAAATGGACGGCGACGTGGGAATCTGCCCGCGCATCATCGCGTCGAGAGCCTCAGCACAGAGCATTCCTGCCCGTTCCCAGTCGATTTCGATGCTAGATAGCGACGGGTAACACATCTCGCAGACCGGTAAATCGTTATCCACGCCGAGCACCGCCACGTCGTACGGCACGGAAATTCCCGCACGCTGACAGACTTCCAGAACCTGCCGCCCGCGAAAATCATTCGCCGTCAGAATCGCGACGGGTTTCGGAAGCTCTTCCAACCACGCCTGCAACTGGTCACGCTGCGTAAACCAGTCGGAAAACGGCGACGGTGGGGAAAAATTAGCCGTGGAAAAACCGCGTTGGCGTAGCGTTTCCGTGAAAGCAAGTCGGCGTTCCTCGCACCAACAGACGTCGTGCGAATAGGAAACGTACGCGAAATTCCGAAAATTCTTCTGCAGAAAATACTCAGCCGCTATCTTTCCAATCGCCGCGTTGTCGCACCGAATAAAAACGGGGCCCAACGGCGAGTCCGCACGATGATAACCGGATAAATCTTGCTTAATTTCACGCGCCAGCAGAACCGTCGGACAGTTTTTAGAAAGAATCTCCTCCAGCGTCTCGGCATTCGGAATATGCGCCAGAATTCCGTCCCCGTGCCAATTTTTGAGGGACGACGGGTCGATGTCATTCACTGTTTTCGAAACAAAATTCACGTTCCACGGTGAGTTGAGCCGAATATACTGCGTAAAACCGCGTAAAATCCCCCTTGCCGACTCAACCGCCAAATCAAAAAAGACGGCAACCTCCGGACATTTCAGCGCAATTCTCGGTTTTTTCAGGGAATTTTTAGCCATTTTTGTTCCCAGTGGTTATCCCACCAAATTCTGATACATTTTCATCAACTCCGCAACGATTTCCGCCTCGGACATTTTCGGACTGAAGCCGTACGCTTCCATAACCGCCTTATCGTTCTCCGCGTGCGCCTTCCGCAACTCCGGGGGCATCGTCACGGGGTCATACAAGTCCGCCAACGAACAATCCGGAAACAACGCCCGCGCGTCCAAAATCCCTTGCGCGGTCTGTGCGATCTTAGTGGAGGTGAGACTTTCTAGTCTCACGGAATTTGAGGGACTTTCCTGTCCCTCAACGGAGGCTGGAAAGCCTCGGTCTGCATTGGGAGACAAGAATGTCTCCCCTCCACTGGGCCACGGGAAATTATTATACACAATATCTTTTGAGTAACGGTACCGCATTTCTAACCGTCCGCACACCGCCCGCATCCACGCCATGTGAACCGACGAAGTTAATACCCCAAAATGATAAAGCGTCGCGTCGGGGATGATGAGTACAAGATTCGTAGGAATCGTATTCTCATCCAAAAATCCATTCGGAATATATTCCCTTCTTTCTGAGGATACCGAAGGAATGATGATAAAGTTTTTCGGATTGTTCGTCTCGCGGAATAAATGGGGGGTATCTGCAAGTCTTCGTGAACCCGCATCTGGCGATGCTAAACGCATTTTTCTTACGTTCTCAATTCGTTCCATAACAAGTGGCATTTTGCGCAATTCAGCTGGTGAAATGTTTTTCAACCATAAACAGTAACGTTTTTGACCATTAATAAATTCTTTTGCGCCAACCAACTTTTTAATATAGGGTATCGCTCGGGGTTCTTTTTTGATAAACTCTTCATAATCACGTGCTTCAATAATCAGATTTCCTCCATCGGTCGGTTGATTCCCTTTCCGAATCTCTGGAACATTAAAAAGCGGTTTATGACGATTTTCAACAAAAACAGTTGGCGTGTCGAGCAAATAAGGACTTATGTTAGCTACAAAACGTCTTTTCGTTCCATCAAAAATAAATTTCTGCACATTCCGCTGATTTGCACTGAAACCGACAATTATACAATGTACGTGCGCTTTCAATGTAGATTCGCTATCCCATCGAAATGTTCGGTATGCAAAATCAATGACCAATTCAAATTTATCAAAAATCGGCTTCCATATATTGATAACTTGCTCCCCCTGACAGATAGAATTGGTAGAAACAAATGCGCAACGTGTATCAGTATTTTGAATAAACTCCGCAGTTTTGTAATACCAACAAGCGACGTAATCAACGGTTTTGTTATCCTTAAAAAAGCTGGCGACGTCCTTTCGTTGTTCATTGCTTAAATTATTGTTTCCCACAAACGGCGGGTTGCCCATGATGTAGTCGTAGACGGGGAGCGTGGGAATACTGGGTACGCGGACGTCCTCGTCCGCATCTGTAACAGGGTACGCTTCTACTGGGTACGCGGGCGTCTCGCCCGCAGAAATTGGATTATTGGGTAAACTCTGCGCTTTTACACTCTTCGATGCGGACGAGAACGTCCGCGTACCCAGTGTTTTCACAAACTTAAACACGTCTAATTCTTCCGCACCCTCGAAGGTCTGCCAGTTCATGCGCAGTGCGTTGCCCTCAATGATGGAGGCGTTAGTTTTTAGGGGGAGGAAGTCGAGGTCACGACGGACAATGTCTTCCGTTTGGCGCATCATCTGGCTTTCCGCTATCCACAACGCGGTCTTGGCGACAATGACTGCGAAGTCGTTAATTTCGATACCAAAGAACTGCGAGATGTTCACACGAATCGGACTGGCGAAGTCCATGAAACTCTGTCCGCCGGACAAAATACGGATAACATCATTCTCCAGCCGACGCAGTGAAAGGTACGTTTCCGTCAAGAAATTACCAGAACCACAAGCCGGGTCGAGAAACTTAAGGGAGCCTAATTTTTCCTGAAACGCAACCAATTTCGGGTCACGGACGCGGGGAACGTCAATTCGGCAAATCGTCGCAAATTCCTCGCGTAAATCGTCCAAAAACAGCGGGTCAATCACCTTATGAATGTTCTCGATACTCGTGTAGTGCATCCCCCCTTTTCGGCGTGTTTCGGGATTCAGCGTGCTCTCAAATACCGCGCCAAAAATCGTCGGACTAATTTCATTCCAATCAAAATCTTTACTTGTTTTATTCAACAGAATCGTCCGAATTTCATCAGAAAATGGTGGTATCTCAACATCTTCCAGCGAAAAAAGACCACCGTTCACATACGGAAATTCCGCGAGCGTCGGATTATCGTCTTTTAAATACGGGTCGCGTTTTTCTATTTTCGTATCAAGTGTTTTGAATAATTCCAACAGCGCTTTTCGCGTATGTCGCGCGTCATGTTCGATTAAATAATCGTGAAACATGTCCCGACGTGCGAAAATACCCGCGTCTTCCGCATAGAGGCAAAAAACAAGTCGGACGCAAAGAATATTCAGGCTCCGTAACGTTTCTGGACTGTTCGGATTCGCGTACTGCTTCAATAATGCGTCGTACAGAATTCCGACAAGCTCGCCCGCCTTAATCGAAACTTCCATTTCGCGCTGAATATGTTCATTACCAGTCTCGACGAGGAATTTTAAGCGGTAATACTCCTTCTCCAGACTCTCCAACTTCACAATTTCCGGCTCGGTGTGCGGTTTATCCATGTCGTAAATGTGAAATTCGCGAAAATTACACACCACAATCCATCGGCAACGCTCGCTGAACGGCAAATCCGCGTTATACCTTTTCGCCTGCTGGAACGGCGTTAAAACCGACTTGTCCGACTGCACAATTCCGCGACGAATATCAACGTCCGCACTTTTTTGTTCAATCAGAACCCGTGTTTTAGGGATATAACCGTCAATAAAACTCACGTTCTGGAGTTTCACGCGCTTCTCAAACTGTACGAATTCCGTAACATTCACAATACCGAAAACGTCACGCAAAAGTGCCAACCAAAACGACTGCGTATCGCTCTTCTCATCGCCTCGGTCTTTCCACTCGCTCACAAACTTTTTCGCCGCAGCGCGTTGCTCGGATTCTTTCATGATTTTTCTTTCTCGATTAGGACGAAACGGAACTTTTTCCAAAATTTTGACATTTTGCGGAAAAAAGAGGATGGATTGCGGAAATCAACGCTTGCATTTATGGTGAAATCTGCTATCATTAATTATATAGTATAATGGATTTGTACAATGCGTCAAGTCCTCAAGTCGGTTTTCCTCGATTTTTTTGAAGAAAGTTGAAAAATGTTAAATTATAAAGTGAAAATCGGTCTCGTGCCAGAACGTCGGTTTTTGCCGGGTCCAAGACGGACAGAGCTGTTCAGTCAGGACGTCGCGTATGAGAATAAACAGCTGGCTGTCCGATTTCTGAAAGAGAATTTCGAGGATGACAACTTGGAATTCGTCGATCTGGAATGGCTTAATGATGAGGGAATTCTGGAACAGACCGCCGACACGTACAAAATTGCCGACTATTTCAAAAAACAGGATGTCGACGCGATTTTTATTATTAACTGCAACTTCGGAAATGAGGAAGCCGCAGGGAAAATAGCACAGCTGATGAAGGTTCCGACACTTCTCTGGGGTCCGCGAGATGAATTTAAGACGAAACGGTATACCGACACGCAGTGCGGACTGTTTTCCATCAGTAAACAGCTGAAACGGTACGGCGTGCCCTTCACGTATATTGAAAATTGCGATATTTTTGACGATAAATTTACGCAGGGATTCCGTGACTTTCTGTCCGTCGTGACGATGGTGAAAAATTTCGAGAAACTCCGTATTTTACAGGTTGGCGCAAGACTGAAACCGTTTAAGTGCGTGATGGCGAATGAGCTGGAGTTGACCGAGCGTTTCGGAATTGACGTCGTGCCGGTGAATATGGTCGCGATGAAGATGAAGCTAGAAGAGCTGATGGTATCCAAGAAGGATATTATCGAGAGTCATGTCGAGCTGATTCGCGCGAATTACGACGTACGGGAAATCGAGCCGGAAACGGTCTTTAAGATGGCAACGTTCGTTGAGGCGTTCCGTGATTTGATGATAGAGAATGACTGCGACATCATTGCGACGGAGTGTTGGACGGTAATGAATCAGGCATTCGGCGCGATGCCGTGTCTGGCAATGAGTCTTCTGGCGGACATGGGGATTATCGTGATTTGCGAGACGGATATCCACGGTGCGATTACGTCAGCATTACTTTCGTGTGCGGCACGCGGGAAGAAACCGCCGTTCTTCGGTGAGTTTACGGTTCGGCATCCGGAAAACGATAACGCGGAACTGCTCTGGCACTGTGGCGTGTTCCCGACGTCACTGAAAAAGGATACGGAAAAGAAACCGTTGGCGGTCTTTAAGCCGAGTTTCTGCGGGAAAGACGGTCATTACACCTTGGCGCGATTTCAGGCGGAACGGGGAAATTATTACCTTCTCGGTGGCGAATTTGACACGACGACTGGTCCGGAAACGTTCGGAACGTGGGTCTGGGCGGAGTTTCAGGACTTGCCCGCTCTGGAACGGAAATTGGTTGAAGGACCGTATATTCACCACGTCAGCGAGGTGGAAGGGGCTTATTCCGGCGTGTTGAAGGAATTCGCGAAATACGTACCGGGATTGATTTTTGACCCGCTGGAGAAGTAGTGGTGATTAAATATATGCGACGTAGTCGCTTGCTTTTAATTGATATATTTATTGGATTTATCAGGAGAAACCCATGAACAAATTCCTTTTTTCAATGATTTTAACCGAACTGGAAGATGCAGTCGGCGTCGAGAACTGTTCTGTTCGGGAAATCGATAAACTGACGCACAGCGTGGACTATTTCTGGCTTTCACGGCTTTTTGTAGACCGTGGGGAAAAAATGCCGACGGCGGATTATGTGGTGTCTCCGAAGGACGCGCAGGAAGTGTCGAAAGTTCTGAAAATTGCGAATTATTACAAGATTCCCGTCACGACTTGGGGAGGCGGTGGTGGTACGCAGGGTGGCGCAATCCCCGTCTGCGGCGGTATCGTCCTCGACACAAAGCGGATGAACCAGATTTACGACGTAAATACCGCCTCCATGTACATCGAGTGCGGAACCGGCGCGATTTATAAGCACATCGAGAACGTTGCTAACGAAAAAGGGTACGCGACGATGCATTATCCCAGCTCGCTGACGTGTTCGACCGTCGGTGGATTCCTCGCACACCGCGGTATCGGCGTGGTTTCCACGAAATACGGAAAAATCGACGATATGGTTCTCAAAATGGAAGTCGTTCTCCCGAATGGCGACATTATCGAGACTTCACCGGCTCCGAAACACGCTGCCGGACCGGATTTGAACCAGATTTTCATTGGGTCGGAAGGGACACTGGGAATCATCACGAAAGCACAGATGCGGATTTACAATCAGCCGGAAGAACGCCGTTTCCGCGGCTTCCTGTTTCAGGATATGCACAACGCGTTTCTGGCGGGGAAAGAGTTGCTCCAAAAAATTAAACCGTCCGTAATGCGCCTGTATGACGAAACGGAAACCGGCTCGATTATCAAAAAAATCGTCGGCGTCGAGAAAAAAGGCGCGTTCATGAACATCGCGATTGAGGGACTGAAAGAAATCGTGCCGATTGAGGAGAAAATTTTGCTCGAAACGTTCGCGAAATACGGCGCGGAAGACCTCGGCAGCGAGTACGGCGAGAAATGGTGGAAGGAGAAGATTACGTTCTTTTATCCCGGTCACGCGCTTGACTTGCCGTGGATGTTCGGGACGATGGACTCGATTGCGCCGTTCGACAAGATTGAGGACATTTACTGGGCGATGAAGAATGCTGTCGAGTCGAATTTCCCAATGGCTCGGTTTATCGCACACTTCTCGCACTGGTACGAGTGGGGTGCCATGATTTATGACCGATTTATCGTGGAAAATCCTCCGCAAGACCCCGTCGAGGCGCTTCGGCTACACCAACAGATATGGAACTGCGGCGTCCGTGCGGCTCTCGCGAATGGCGGCGTCGTCAACGACCATCACGGCGTCGGGATTAAACTTGGTCGTCTGATGAAAGAACAGTACGGTCCGGCGATGCAGGTTTTTGAGGGAATCAAGAAACAGCTTGACCCGAATAATATTTTGAATCCGTTTAAATTGGGGTTATAAGGGAATGCGTGAGAAGGAAACCATTTTTCAAAAAAGTTTCCTCGCTCGCGAATGTTTATATGTCATAAGGGTAAACACTTTACGCAAGATTCCACCCTGTCGGGAGGAACTTGCTACCCGTCGCGGGGTGGTACCCGTGGGGAGAAAACATTTTGAAAATTGTTTTCTCCCCAGACCCCTCTTTCAAAAACTTTTTAATCGCGTTCTACGAACGCTTGCTTTTAAATATTTTATTTTTATCAATTTAAATATTAAAAGTTTTTTGAAGGGGGTGTGTGAGGGGGAGAAACAATTTTGCAAAAATGTTTCCCCACTCACGAATGTTTAAGGGTTCTGGGGTTAGCCTAAACCCCAGAATTCCCCACATATAACTTTCAAAATAAAACAAGAATATACATAAACATAAAGGTAACGAAAATGCAATTTACAGAAAAAAGCCAAAAAACGATTGACGCATGCCGATTTTGCTGGATGTGTCGTCATATTTGCCCGATTGGTAACGCAACGGGAATGGAGCGGAACACGGCGCGCGCACGCGCTCTGGGACTTTCCATGGTCTATCGCGGTGTGGAAAAAATCGAGGAATCGATTGACAACGTGTATGAATGTTCCCTCTGTGGTGCGTGCACGAAAGAGTGTAAAACCGGCTGGGACCCGATTCTTTTCACGACGGAAGCGAAACTGAACGCCGCGATGTCGGGCGCGATGCCGAGTTATATCGAAAAACTGGTTGAAAACGTCGAGAAAACCGGGAATATTTTCGGAAAAGAATCGTATTGCGGAAAACTGACAGAGAAAATTGCCGCTCTGCCACAGGACGCAGACGTTTTACTGTTCGTCGGGAAAAATCAGCTTTATACCGGTTGCTGTCAGGTTCGCGCTGCGATGGACGTTCTGGAAAAAGCGGGCGTTTCGTTCGCGATTTTGAGCGACGAACCGTCGAGTGGCTGGGACCTTTTCTTCCTCGTCGGTAGTGCCGAAGAGACGCGACAGACGATGAAAGCGTGCGCCGTTGCCGTGAATGGTTTTAAAACCGTCGTGGCGCTTGACCCGAATGACGCACGGATGTTTCTCCGTCAGTACAAGGAATGGGGAATCGGTCTTGAAGCGCCGATTGTCACCTTCACGGCTTTCGTGGCAGACTTGATTTCGTCGGGGAAACTCATGCCGAAAAAGTCCGAGAAAAGCTACACTTTTCAAGACCCCGCCTCGCTGGCTCGCGATTTAGAAGAAGTCGCTCCCGCCCGTGCGATTATCTCGGCCTGCGGTGAGAATCTGGAAATGCTCGAACATGGTAAAGACACGAATCTGGCGGGCAACCTGATTATGGCGCAGTACATGCCGGAAGTGATTCAGAAGGTGGCGGCACGTCGCTGGGAAGAGGCAATCCGCATGGGCGTGAAAACCGTAGTGACCGCAAATCCGGACGATTACGCCGCGCTGAAAGAAACGCAACCGGAAGGAATGGAGTTGGTGAGTATTCAGGAAATGGTGCTTGCGAGCTTATAAATAAAA
>JAUNAI010000160.1 GCA_030527705.1 Planctomycetia bacterium
AATCGAAAGGAAATATTTATGACAACTCAAAATCGTCACATATTACCCCCCCCCCCGCAAAACGCGCAAATTAACATTTTAAGATTTTTTGCGGGCGCGGTCTTCTCTTTAGTTACGTTGGTTGCGTCGCCACTTCTTGCTGATGATACCTATACGTGGAACGGCTCGGGAACTGTAGATGCTCCTGCCGACTGGTTTGATGGTGCGAACTGGACAGGTGGAACTGCTCCGGGATACACAGGTACGGTTATGATTGACGACGGTCACGCGAAGTTTAATAAATCTACTGATGTAGCAGTACTTTTGGGTAGTGGTACGCTTACAGTAGGTGGCGTTGAGGGCAAAACGGCTTCACTCAAAATAAATGGCTCAGGGAATGTTTATTTGGGCAATAGTGACAGTACAGGCAGTGATTCCGTAACGATGAAACTTCTTACGGACGGAACGTTTTATTCTTCTGCAAGTTTTTGGGTTGGTTGCGATAACTCCAACATTGAGGCGCACCTTGTTATTAATGGTGGAAGTGCCGGAACGTCAGATAAAAGATTAACCAACTTGGTTCTCCGTTGCAAAAACGCTAATAACAGCATAGTACTAAACTCCGGTTGGATTTATGCAGAACAGTTCTGGTTATCTGGCAGTGACACTGAAAGTACATTCAACATGACGGGCGGTACGCTTGATATCTCCAAACTATTCCAAATCGGTCGAGATTCGTCAAAACCAATTGTAAATGTTTCCGGCGGTACACTAAAGATTGATACGTTGCAATTGCAACATTGGAACGGTGTAGATGACAATAGAGGTGGCGGTACGCTGAATATTATTGGAAATAAATCCGATTGGACCGTGGGAACCCTATCAGAAGGCATAAGTGGAAAACTCAATTTCATCGCAGGGCATGTAAACGAGGATGGAAGCGTCGAATTTTCCGCAAGCGACAGTTTGGACGAGAACGGAAATGTGTTACCTGCGTTTTCGACAATTAATGTTTCCGGCACGGCAACGCTCAAAGGAACGTTGTCGGTTGATATGCCTGCAAACTATTTTTATGGCGATGTCGTATATTTAACAGGTGACCTTACCCAGACGCTGATTTCCACCACAGGCGGGCTGATAATCAATGACGCAACGCTCAAGGTTACGGGTACAGACGGTTGGAAGCTCGACGCTTCCGACGGAAAGAATCTGGTTTTAACGCCCGACAATATGAACGGTTGGGTGGAATTGAATATGACAGAGTTCACGATGGACTACAAGAACGGATTAGGTACAGCAGAAACGTTTGTTGATTGGTTAAATACATCAGGCGAAATACAGGGTAATGTAACAGTAACTGCCATGAACGCAGACACAATTAAGTTCAGCAATTATGTATTGGCTGATTCTAATGTGGGACATTTATATCTCGATTACAGTGCCTATAACTCGTATCATCACGAGGCGTTTCCAGAACCCGCGACGTGGGCGATGTTGGTCATCGGCGTAGGTGTGTTGGTTCTTGGAAGACGGAAACGGTAAACGTGGGAGACGACGCGTCTCGCGTCGTTAATTCCCCTCTTTCCAAGAGGGGTGGCGGACGTAGTCCGACGGGGTGTTCTGAATCGCCAAAGCGCTCTCTCTTCTGGGAGGCGACGCGAGACGCTTCGCCACCCACCCCCCCCCGCCTTCGGCGTACCCCTCTTGAAAAGAGGGGAATTTTGGAAACCTTTTTGGTTAAAATTTACATTTTTCGTAACTTCTGCGACGCGAGACGCGTCGCCTCCCAACATGGAGTCATTATATGAAAAAATCCGCGTTTACGTTAGTGGAACTTCTCGTAGTCATCGCTATTATCGGCATGCTCGTAGGTCTCCTTCTCCCTGCAGTCCAGCAAGCGCGAGAGGCAGCGAGAAACATGCAATGCTCTAATAACTGTAAGCAGTTCGGAATTGCTGCGCAGAACCATCTATCGACGGTCCGCTCTTTTCCAAGCGGCGGATGGAAGTTTCGGTGGACGGGTGTCGCGGACCAGGGACTCGGAATGACGCAGCCAGGCGGGTGGCTTTATAGTTGTCTACCATTTATAGAGCAAAACGCACTGTTTCAGCTTGGTGCGGGGGATTCCGACGACAGTAATGCAGTGAAAACGCGCCTCTCCACGCCGTTAAGTATTATGAATTGCCCGTCACGGCGTACGAGTAAGGTCTATCCTCACCCTTCTCCGTACATGCCATATGCGAGAACTGGCAAGGAGGTTACTGTTGATAATTGCGTAAAATCCGACTACGCAGCCTGTACCGGGACGGTGAACGCCAACTCCAATGGGAGTAACGATTATGGCGGCGGACACAGCGGGTCGCTTGCAAATGTAAAACACTCGGACATCGAAAAAAAGAACGCGGAGACGTCGCAGTCTCTGACGGGCGTGATTTACGCTTATAGTCAAACGTCGGACGGCGAGGTTCGTGACGGTTTTTCTAACACATATCTTATCGGCGAAAAACACGTAAACGCCTATAATTACGAAAATGGTCAGGACACCTCGGATAACGAAACGGGGTACGATGGTCACGCAAACGATACTTGTCGTGGAGCGTTCAGTGGCGCGAGTAATAATTTGGTGTATCAAGACCGTGCGGGATTAAATCGGTCTCTGGCGTTTGGAAGTGCTCATGCTGGCTCATGTAATATGACGTTCGCAGACGCAAGCGTACAGAAAATTTCGTACTCCATTAGTTTCGAGGTACATTATTGCCTCGCACATCGGAGTGACGGAGGATATTATAATGGTAATTTCGTGAAGTTGGAGTATCAGTGATATATAGTCACTCAGGTTCAACGCTCGTAGGAGGGGAATATTTTTGTAAAATGGTTTCCCCTCCTACTCCCCTTCAAAAAAACGTTTAATCATAACTGCGTCGCTTTCTTTTATTGTGTTTATTCTGCCTATTTTATTTTGTATTTCTTTAGCAGAAAACTCCATAAATTTTTCACGCGCCTTCTTGTAATTTTTTCAATTTGTGGTAAAATGAAAGTATATATTTTTACTGTCCACGGTTTCAAGGACAGGCTCTTCACTCTAACATTCCATGAATATCATGAAATTTTCGACTATTGAAGAAACGACGGCCGCATTGGCCAAAGGTGAAATCGTTATCATTATGGACGACGAAGACCGCGAAAATGAGGGCGATTTCATTTTTGCTGCGGAATTCGCCACGCCAGAACGGGTTAATTTTTGTATTACCCACGGTCGCGGTATTGTGTGTGTACCAATGTTGCCCACTGATTGTAAACGGTTAGAACTGGAACAGATGGTACGCGATAATACCGCTCCGCTCTCCACACAGTTTACCGTCGCGGTAGATCATATCAGCGCACAGACGGGAATTACCGCCCACGAACGCGCTACGGCAATTAAAGCACTGGCGGATCCGAACTCGAAGCCGAACGATTTCACACGTCCGGGACATGTGTATCCGCTGAAGGCAAAAGAAGGTGGCGTTCTGCGTCGTGCAGGACACACGGAAGCGGCGGTCGATCTCGTGCAAATTGCAGGTCTACGTCCGACGGCGGTCTGTTGCGAAATCCTCAGTGAAGACGGAAACCGTGCGACGCGGGATGAACTGATTGACCTGGCGCACCGTTTCGGGCTGAAATACTCGACGATTGAGGAACTGATTCGTTACCGTCGCTCTCGTGAGAAGTTGGTGTACCGGATTGCCGACGCGAATCTTCCCACACGATACGGAATGGGGCACATTTACGCTTACGGCGTGAAATATGAGAGCATGGAGCCGGTCGTTGTGCAGGTTGGCTCGCCGGAAAGCGCGAAAAATGCGGAAATTGCGAAAAATCCGCTCGTCCGGATGCACTCGTCCTGTTTCACGGGGGATCTGCTTCACTCGTTGCGTTGTGACTGTGGCGACCAGCTGACCCGCTCGCTCGAACTCATGAAAGAGGACGGCTACGGTTATCTGATTTACCTCCCGCAGGAAGGGCGAGGAATCGGTCTGGCGGAGAAAATCAAGGCGTATAAGCTCCAGGAACAGGGACTCGACACGGTCGACGCGAATCTTGCACTCGGACACAGCGCGGACAGTCGCGATTATGGCGTGGGACTTCAGATTCTGAACGACTTGGGAATCACCCACATGCGGCTTCTCACGAATAACCCGAAAAAGGTGGATGCGTTCATTTACAACAGTTTCGACCTGACCGTGACGGAACAAGTCCGGATTCTCGGCGAGATTAACCCGTATAATGAAGCGTATATCCGCACGAAAGTCGAGAGAATGGGACACATCTGGCCCGGTCTGGATGAGAAGAAGGATTAAGAAAAAAGTAATATTTCCACGAATATCCCTAATTTATTCAAACTACGTCATATTTAATTAAGAATAAATAGATTCATTAAATATGACGTAGTTTAAAATCAAAAATTTGTCTCTGTTTTATAATTTATTCCCACTGAATTCGTGCTGCCGATAAAAAGAGAATCGACATTGCGAGAACGACAAATTTCGCAAAATAAAGTTGTATCATTAAATAAAAACATGTTCTAAAAATGTAAATATTTATCTCTTCATTAGTAAAAGAATTCCGTGGTAAAAATGTGGATACGATGTCATTTCCAACAATACCACTTACAATTAATTCTAAAACGAGTGCTAGGAAAAAAATATACATCAGAAACATACCAACTTTGTGTAATTGCATAGAAAGAGAAGTTCGAATAGATTTTGTTTTGGTTGTCGATTTAGGACGGTTGTTGTAATCCTCCGATTTTGGTGTTTCAATACTTGAAAATGAAAATGCCGGTGAAGATAATACTTGATTTATTTGCGCAGTAGGCATTACAGGAAATGCTAAACCATTAACGTGTTTCGCTAATGATTGTTTACCATTGTCCGTTAAAATCAAAGTATCGGGTGTAATAATCCCCTGTGTTGTTAAATTTTGTAAGTCAGCAGCCTCATATGGTCCATAATTTATTCTATTTTTTTGATAATAAAATTTCATTGTTATTCCCTTTCTGGATTAAATGAACTCCTCCATATAATGGAGACTATCTAAACGAATTCATGCTATTTATGTGCATATTTATCACAGGTTCCTCTTTGTACATTCTCACACTAGTTGATACCAGCGAAATGAAATTCCTAAATGGCTTCTCTTTAGTTAAAAAACCAATAATTGCGGTAAACCATGTGATTACCACCAAAATACCAAGAAACAAAGCAACAATATTAGGGCTTCCCCAATCGTCTTCAAAAACTAAAGATAGGACATCTCCTTCTTTGGATATTCTTACAATATATTTAGAAGCAAAACCAAAACACTTGCTTATAACAGAGCCTTTTTCAGCAACAATTATAACCATATCGCCGTATTGTCGTTCAATATCTAGCTCATAACCCGCAAGTGAAATTCTCTTAAAAATTTTATCAATTAGTGTATCTATATTGCCACGAAAATAAAATTGTGCATGCTTTGTTTTTCCCATATAAACCTCTTTAGGTAGAAAGTTAAACTTGGCATATCACTTTTTGTTTTAACAAGAAAAACAAAGAAAAAGGGAGTACGCCAAACGTATCCCGGTACAGAGGTCCACAACAACCCACAAAAACAGATACGTGACGACTCCCAAAGGAGCCGAACACGCTCTTGTTTTTGTTGTTGCATAAATATGCACAATCTCCCTTAACCTTTTTTATTGCTAAAGGAAATCATCGCTGAAACGATTTAGATGTCAAGTAGAAACATTTTCTTTTTTTCAAATTTTCACAAAAAAGAGGTCAGGCAATTCAACCTGACCTCTTCATCGTCTTTATGCCACCTCTCTAATAGTGGAGGTAATATCATTACTCATTCCACCACCAGCCGTTTTCCGGCAGGTTGGCTTCCATTTCTTTCTGCTCTTCCGCGACGACAGCGTCATTGGCGGAGAGGAGATTGTCGGCGTTCAGGGCGCGTTTCGCGAAGATTTCCACACCACCACCAATCGGCGTCGTGAGAGTGTTGCCACGCCAGACCGCGTTGACTGCGGATTCCACGAATTCCGGCGCGCGTTCCGTCTGAATACGGAATTTACTTTCGTCGCCAAAGTAAACCAGCTCCCAACCGAGCTTGCCGTAAGCGTCCGTTTCCTGCAGGAACGCCGCGACGACCGCCATGTCAACCAAGTTGCGCAGTTCAGCGTAAACCGGCGCGGAATCAGCGATTTTCTCGTAATTCTTCGTGAAACCCTGCGTGAAACGGCGACTTGCGCTGTCCGAGACCACCACTTCTTTACGGGAACCGTCCGACGTAACCATTTCGTCCGCACCAACCAGTTTCACACTCTTACCTTCCAGACCCATGGCGAGTTTATCAGCACTCATACGCACGCACTCATAATCCGGCACGAAAAACCAACGAAAAAGAGCGTTCCGCGCGACCGTTCCCGGATTCACGGAGTCAACGAACGATTTCATGCCACGGCACGGGATTTTTTCCAGTCCGATACCCATCAGCTTCATTCGATAGTCGGCTTCCACAAGAACGCGAGCGAAATGCGTTTCGGAATTGACGCCAGTCACGGAAACTTTCTGCATTCCGAGGGCTTCTTTCGAACCATTCACAATCATTTCCGTCATGTTCGGCGTGGCGGTCGTTCCAATTTTCTGCTGGAACTGCTGGAAACGTGCAAGACCTTCTTTCGTCGGGTCAATTGAGCAACCAATCACTTTCGCTTCTTTTGAGCCTGGCGCGTAGGTACGCATCGCAGCAACCATGTCATCCAGACGAAGAACCGGTTTACCTGTGGTCAGACCAACCACACGCCCGGAAGCGTCTTTATACCAACCTTCCGCCGGACCGACAAGAACCACGTCGCCCGTTTCGGGGTAAACGAAAACATAATCAATCCGCTGAAGGCCAGCCATGTAGCGTACTTCGTCGGTCAAAATTCCATTATTATTCGCAATTTCGCCTTCCAGACGCGTCAGCGAAACGGCACGAGCCGGATTGAATTCACGCAAATCGGGGGCAATTTCCTTCGCGGAAGCAAGTTTACGTAACCGAAGCGACTCGAGTGACGGTTCCACGTACGTCTGCATTTTCAGCACATTCTGCGCGTCGATTTCCACACCTGCATAAGCGTCGGTATCCTGCGCAAATGTCGAAACGGACAACATCGCAACACAAACGAAAAGCAGTACCGGCAGAAGACTTCTTTTCAGCATCCGCGTGTATGAAAACATGATTTATTCTCCTGAATTTACAATTCAACTCTATTTACAGTATATTCTATTTTATCGTCACTCCAACAGTGTACAGAAAATCTTCTTTTACCCATTTTAGCAACTTTTTCCGGAAAACCCAATTACACAAACAAAACAACCCACACAATCCACAAAGTCTCACATGGAAAGGTGGGTAAAAGAAAGGATTTTATCCTATGGAGACACTGAATAAGTTATACTTTTGGAAGGCGACTACTAACCGAAATCGGTTAATTAAACGATGCAGCAGACCCCTGTTTCATGTCCGCCTTATCTCCCTTACAGGTGTGAATTTCGCCGGAAATACTGTACGAAACACGCTGGACGGAACCGTCGCACATCGCCATTCCCAAAGAACCCGCGTGACAACTTCCAAAACGAGGCGGGTCAACAATCCCCGCTCGGTCCTGCATTGGCAGGTTCATGTTAGACGCAGAAGCATCGCTAAACGTGTCCCCATTATAACTACCACAGTACGTCGTCCGCAAACTATCGACCTCCACGCCGTAAAATAAGGTATAATCGTCTACAGTGTTACCATTAAGCGTTTCGTAACAGTCGGGAGATAGGTATTTTTCACCGAAAATGTAAGTATTACTCAGACCATCGCGCACTTCCCCAACCGTCACTTGCGAGAAAGCGTAAAATATACCGGTAAATTTGGAGGCAAAATCAGGCCAGTTGTTGTTTTTTCGATAACCCGCAATCGTAGAAGTTGCTTCCCCTATATACGAATGCTCTCTTCCCTTATTGTCGTTATAAGTCCCCCAGTTTCCCGCATAGTCGGTTTTTGCGCCGGGATTTGGGATGTTGGAGTTTCTTATTGAGCCGTAAGTGTAACCTTTCGTGGGGTACAGTTTCGCGGTTCGACGTGAGGGGCAGATGAACATCGGAAGCGGAACTGCCTGAATATCCGTCGATTTTGAAACCTGAGTACTTGATGGCTTTTCCGGCACTTCTCCGTCTGACGGAAGTTGGAACATAGCGCTCTGTTCCAGTGCAGGAAGAAGCTGATAACACCACGAGCCGGGCTGTTTTCCGCCGAAACCACCTTCCGGGTCACCCATCCAGCGGTATCCCCAACCACCGCCGGGAAAGGCTCTAGACTGACTTTCGACGTTCAGTGCCGCCAGAGCAATCTGTTTTAGATTATTGTTACACTGCATTACCCTCGCTGCCTCTCGCGCCTGCTGGACGGCTGGAAGGAGGAGACCTACGAGCATTCCGATAATCGCGATGACGACGAGAAGTTCCACAAGCGTGAATGCGGATTTTTTCATATAATAACTCCATTTGGGGATGATACAGGGGGACTGGGTACGCGGATGTCCTCGTACGCAATAACCCCGTAGGGGTTAGATGTACATAGCCGTGGGTGTCAACCCACGGATGGTGTCCGACGAAAAAAGAATCACAACCGCGTAGCGGTTGAATCATTCGACCGCACGCGGTCGGTGTGTGTGGGGAATTCCGTTCACCGGGGGTTTACACCCCCGGCTATTACATTCAACGCCTACGGCGTTATTTTCACCCTTACGGGGTCAGGATGCGGGCGAGATGCCCGTGTACCCAGTATTCCAGTTTTACCGTTTCCGTCTTCCAAGAACCAACACACCTACGCCGATAATCATCATTGCCCACGTCGCGGGTTCTGGAAACGCCTCGTGATGATACGAGTTATAGGCACTGT
>JAUNAI010000161.1 GCA_030527705.1 Planctomycetia bacterium
GGCGAAATTGCGCTGGCGAGGGTCGCGGAGCTTGGAATGGCGGGCGAGCCGGCGGTGTCGCTCAAGGCGGTCGGCGCCGTAAGCGGCCAGGAGGCAAAGTGCCGCGAGCTGCTGACAAAGCTGTTCGAGCGGGCGAAAGGATTGCTCCTTGAGCATCACGAGGCGCTCATGCGGCTTACGGAAGCGCTTTTGCAGCAGGAAACGCTGTCCGGCGAGGAGGTGGACAGGATTCTCGGAAGTCTGTCGAACGATTCTCCGGATTCGGCAAACGTAGACCCAAATCGATAAAGGATTCGACAGAGAAAGCATGGAATTATCCCGGCACAGGAGGATGATTCCATGCTTTTATATGAAAAAAACAGAAATGTCCTGACGGTTCGCCTGTCAGGCGCAGCAAGCCGATAGGAACGACTCGGGTCCCCTGCAGCGTGAGCGTGTTCACTCATGATTAAACTCCTTAACGAAAAACCTACTCAATGAATTGAGCATGCAATAAAAAATATTTGCATAATTGAAACATATTTTGCGAAAAATTTCAAGCCCCCCCGGCGTGTAATTTTTGCCATTTTTCCTAAATTTTCTTAAATTTAATAGAAATCTAACACAAGTCCAGTAAAAAAACTCCGGTTTCGGGAAGATTTTCACCTAATTCAGAGTTTTATTCGCTCTTGATTTTAATAATAGAGATAAACGTGAAGAATAAAAAGCGACGCAGGCCACGTCGCTTTTTCTAAAATAAAATTTAGAGATTCTCAATAAATTTTACCTTATGCGTTCTTCTTTTCCGTCTGAAAAGCGAGTAGACTTCCAGCCGTGGCGAACATCGCGACGCCTGAAATTGCGAGAGAAAATCCCATCGCAGTCAACTGATGTGTTCCTGTCGCGCTAAAAATGGAAAATAAAGCCATACCAATTCCGAACACGATGCCAAATGTGCCAAAACAGCGCAAGTTCGCCACCCAACTATGTCGTGAAGCAAGAGAAAAGTCCTTTTTCTTCATTTCTCTCAACATTCCTGACTTTTTCTCTCTCCGCGTATTTACAAGTTTCGTGAACGGATTATTCCCGCCCATTTCCGTTTCCATCTCTATATTTTTAACGGTTACAGTTTCCGTTTCCATTAAATTTGCTTCTGCTTTTTCCTGTGTCGGAATATTTTCAGCAACAGTCGACGAATTCTCACTTAAAACTGACTGAAAAGTGCTATTAGATACGTACGGATTCGCGCTCTCACGCACCGGCGCCACCTGAATTGGAGCGGGTCTCGTGACCGGTTTCGTTATACGTTGAAATTCTTTCACAGAACTGACCGTACTCGTGGAAACTCTCGGTAAAGAAGGCTGAGAAACAGATGACGAAACGGACGGTGTGGCCGAAAAAGTCCGTATTTCCGCCATATTCGCAGATGGAGTTTCCCGACTGACAGTCGTGACATTCGGAATATTCCGATTCAACTCACGCTGAATCTGAGACCGATATTTCAGAAACTCTCGTGAAAAATGGCTTCCTTCCATTACACTAGTCGTTCCAGCACCACTCACTTCAGCGTTATTCAGCCCAGAATTATTCGGTCGCAGACAGGACTCAGTCGGCTGGTTTACACTCTGACAACTCATACTCGATTTTATAGGAGAAACTTTCTCACTCACTCTCTGCATCGGCTTCTGCGCTCCCGAAAAGCTAACATTCCGTAACTGCGCGACAAAATCGTCGGCGCCAGAAAAACCGTTCTGCGTTCTTAAATGGGATGATGAAAATTTTTCAGTCATGTTTTTCTCCTGCATCATTTATCGGTTGTTCCCGAAACGATTCTCAAACAGAAAATGAATCTCTTTTGCGAATCACCTGTCGACAAGTTTTTGAGAACGTCCTTTATTTCCCCTGAATTTAAATACGGTAAATTAAACCGATTTTAGGGGCTTCCTAATATTTTATCGTCATAATCGAGTGGATAAGATGAGTAGAATTTAACGATTTTGACAATTTTCTTATTTTTCATGGAATATCTGAAATAAAATTGTCAAAAATGCTTAAAATGTCCCCTGTACCCATTGCAGAAGTTGAGTTCTGTGGTAAAATAGAATTGAGCTTTATGATGTGAGTTGTTCATCGTGTTGGAATGGATTCACAACTCATACGATAAATTTCCTAATATTAGGTTATTTTCACGATGATTTACCAATCGGTAGCAGGACGCTATCGAAAAGGGGTTTCCCTTACTGAATTTTGAGAGAAAACAGAAAAATATGGACGCAGTCAGAACCGTAATTACAGGTATTGGTATCGTCACCCCGCTGGGAGACACGCAGGAATCGCTCTGGGATGGCCTCATTTCAGGCGCCAACGCGGTTTCCGCACTTCCGGAAGAGTTGTCTTCACTGAGCGACTTGGTCCATTATGGTTCCGTCTGTCGCGGTTTTACCGGTGATATTGAGAATTTCGGTGATTTAGAAAAAACCTTTAAGCGTACCATCAAAAAAAGTGTTAAGATTATGTGTCGTGAAACGCAAATGGCGGTTGCTTGTGCACAGAAAGCCCTTCAGGCGACTGGACTGAATTACACGGAACCGCAGTCGCGCGTCGGCATGATGTACGGAAGTGACTACATGCTTTCCGCTCCAGAAGCTACGTTTGGCGCGTTTGCCGCCTCTCGGAATGAGCTGGGTGATTTCGACATTAATAATATGGGAACGCTCGGAAAAGAAAAGGTGGCACCGCTCTGGTTGTTGATTTGGTTGCCGAACATGCCTGCGTGCCATATTTCTATACTGAATGAGTTCCTCGGTCCGAACGATTCAATTACGATGAATGAAGCGGCCGCGAACGCAACACTGAAATATGCTCATGAAACGATCGCTCGCGGTTGGGCGGATGTCATGATTACCGGCGCGACAGGAACGCGTCTTCAGTCGATTCGCACGTGGCAGGTTGCTATCTCAGAGAAACTCGCGGATAAGAATGCGGATCCAGAAACGGTCTGTTGTCCGTTCGATAAACGCCACTCTGGTCAGGTTCTCGGTGAAGGGGCAGCCACACTGATCATGGAATCTCTGGAACACGCCCAAGCGCGTGGTGCAGAAATTCAAGCGGAATTCATCGCGGGTGCTGACTCGATGGTCGGAACACATACGGATGACTTGTCGAAATTCGCGCTGGTTCCCGATTATCGTCAGGGGTTCGTGAATGTGTTACGGAAAGTGCTCGCGGATTCAGGGAAGTCGGTTGATGAAATCGGTTTCATTCACGCACACGCGCTAGGAGTTCCAGAAGTGGACCGTGCGGAAGCGGAAGCGATTCGGGAAGTTTTCGGAAATCGTTCCACTCCGATTCCAGTCGTGGCGGCGAAAGCGTCTTTCGGAAACCTCGGAGCCGGTGCTGGCGCAATTGAGTTGGTCGCGGGAATTGAAGCGCTGAAACATGGTGTCCTTTTCCCGACGCGGAATTTCAAGGAACCGGCAGAAGGGTGCGAGTTGAACATCGTAACCGATACACAGACTCCGGCGGGTGACTGCTTCATTAACCTGAGCACGAACTTCCAGGGACAGACTTCAGCCGCGATGATTGGACGGTATAACCCTTAAGTAGGCGTTGATTAATTCAAATTACGGGTCTCTGAGGGGGAAATGATTTAGAGTCCGTAATAACGACGCAACGCGTTGGTGAGCCCGTCATAGAAAAACATAAGTTCCGTAAATCGAGAATGCTGGAATTCTCCCTGATTTTCTGACTTTTAAGGTTCAGAAACCGTGGTTTATTCAGTAACTCTCTAATTGATGGAATGATCCGTTTCTCCGTCACGGGCTCACTAAGCACTATCAACTATCCTTCTTCCTGCGCACTGCGTTCAATTTCATCACAAATTTCGTCGAGTGCGTGATTGATATGAGAATCCTGTGTCGTATGATTCAGGTTTTCCGCCTGTTCCTCTGCGACTTGTCGAGCGTATTCTTCAGGGGAGATGAGGCCGAGAATCAGGTCCATGTCGCGTACGAGGGGGAATTCACTGTCCTTTTCGGAATGCGCTTCCGCTTCGAGACAGCGTATGCAGAGTTGTCGTAAAAGTTCCTCCATTTTTTGTACTTGGTCACAGATTGGCGAGTAAAACCATCGGTATTTAACGTACTCTTCACGCATGAAGATGTATCGAGCACGCCAGACTTCGGCAGGAAAGGCGCTCACCTCCTCCAGTGGTTGGCCATCATCGTGAATCGGCACGAAAACGGGTTCCTCCTTCAGTTCGTCCATGGAATAAAAATGTGACATGATGTTTCTCCCCAAGAAAATGATGTTCAAAAATCGGCAGGAATCAGTATGTGTTCTGATTTCTATTTATTTTAATCCGTCAGATATAAAAAGTCAAGACTTTCCCATAAAAAAAGAAACTACTCTTGCATAAAATTAAAAAAAAGTGTAAAATAAACAAGATTTATAAGAAAAAAGGAGAATAAACGGAAGAAAATCCGAGAGTTTCCTGAAACTGAGTGAATTTTATACTCGATATACTATAAAATTTCGCTTTACAGTCATTTCGCGCCGTTGGAATGCCTACAGGAAGGATGTCCTTCCCTGAATTTTCAAGTGGAATCCATATATGATGAAATCCCCGTTCTGTATTATGACCGTTTTTCCGTTCTGTTTCCACTCGGAAGCATGGGGAAAGTATGCGTCGAAAACAGTTTTCGGTCCGATTTTTCGCGCGTTTCCTACTCTTTTTTTCGCTACACTGGTCATTTTTTTCGTTACTTTTTTTTCAGGATGTAATTCCGCAGCACTAAAACGCGCGCCTTATTCTTCTTTCGAGATTTCTCGTTCAGATGTTCAAGCCCAGAATCCACTTCCGGTTCGGGGTGATCTGGATCCTTTTCAGGTCTGGGAAACCGTCGTAGACGTTGTTCGGCTTTATTTTGACCGAATTGAGGATGAATATCCGTGTCAGCGCAGTGGCGAGACGATCACAGAAGGGCTTCTGCGTACGGTCCCACAGACGGGGTCGACCTGTTTTGAGCCGTGGCGGCGTGATTCTGTGTCGAGAAGTGAACGGCAGTACGCGACGGTCCAGTCTGTGCGACGAATCGCGAAAATCCGGGTCCGACATGCGGATGGAAAATATATCATTCATGTACGTGTGGACCGAGAGTTAGAAGATTTAGCGAAACCGACGTTCGCGGTCCTTCCATCTGCGACATTTCGGCTTGACACGCAGATTCCGGAAACGGATGACCCAATCGGTGTGCAGGATTATCATGAAGGCTGGATTCCGCAAGGGCGTGATTATGCGCTGGAACAGACGATTCTGAATCAGTTACAGTTACGACTCGACTCGATTGCGGCCCAGAGTGTCTATTAAGATACTAAAATTTATAAAAAACATAGAATAAGGTCTGTCAATAATCTTTATAGAATCTATTTCTCTTATAAAATTCTCGGATAATCTCTAAAAATCTGTTTTTTTCACCGTTTTCCTCTTGAAAATCTTTTATGGTCGTGTAAAATGAAAATACTATGCTAAAGTAGATGCTGAATAAGTGACGTTTTGGGGAGGCGACACGTCTCACGACGCGACAAGGCACCTTAAATGTCGATTTTAGGTTACAATCGGTTATTTTGGGAAACATTTAGGCTAAAATGTTCTAATTTTCGCCACGTCCGCTCTTATGAGCACATTGCATCCCAATTATTCAGCATGTACTAAAAGAAAGGAAATTCCATGAAATATAAAAATAAACAATTATCGCTCTCTTCGTTGGTTCTCTTTTTTGGGGGAATTTTTGTGGCAGTGCCGTTTTTCATGCTGACGGCGACGGTGCATGCTCAGAGTGAAAAAGAAATGACCGAGGCACGGCATCTTATGGTCGAGCGAGAATTGATACGTGCTGGGATTCGGAATCCGGATGTGCTAGCAGTGATGAAATCAACGCCGAGACACCGTTTTATGCCGACTAAACAGCGGTTTCAGGCGTATAAGGAAGTTGCGGTCCCAATCGGTTACGGACAGACGATTTCGTCGCCGTTCGTTGTAGCAAGTATGACGGAAGCGCTCAATCCACAACCGGATGACCGTGTGCTGGAAATCGGAACCGGCTCGGGGTATCAGGCGGCCGTGCTGTCACCGTTGGTCGCAGATGTCTACTCGATTGAAATTGTGGAGCCGCTCGCACGTCAGGCGATGAAGACGCTCCGAACGTTAAAATATAAGAATGTTCACGTCCGTGCTGGTGACGGTTATCAGGGATGGCCCGACGCGGCGCCATTCGACAAGATTATCGTGACATGCTCACCGGAGTCGCCGCCACCCGCACTAGTAAAACAGTTAAAAGATGGTGGCCTGATGGTGATTCCGCTAGGGGAACGCTATTCCCAGAACCTCTGCGTCCTGAAAAAAGATGGCGAGAAGCTCCATGAACAGCCGATTCGGCCGATTCTTTTTGTGCCGATGACGGGAAAGGCGGAAGAACGGCGTGAAGTTCTCCCAGACCCGGAAAATCCGACGCTCATGAACGGCGATTTCGAAAAAGTCATGGTCGGTGAGTTAAGCGAAATCGAAAAAATGCCAGAACAGCGGGCGAATCTGTATGAGGAAGACTCGGAAGAAGATTCTGATGAAGAAGAAACCGAGGAAAATATCGGCCTGATTCCAGAAGTCTGGTGTTACCTGCGTCAGGCACAGATAGAGAAAACGGACACAGACGTGGGAAAATACTGTCTCCGCTTTAAGAATAAAACGGCCGGCGCGATTTCTCAAGCATGTCAGGGAATCGGCGTGGACGGACGTAAGGTGGCAGAACTGCGCTTCAGGATGAAAATTCGTGGAAGTAAACTTGTTCCCGACTTGGCGCACGGGATGAAGCCGGGTGTTTTCGTGGTGTTCATCGATGATAAACGGAACACGATTCGGAGTTCTACCCTCGGTGGCTGGCGTGGAACTTTCGACTGGCGAACGGTTTCATTCTCCATCGACGTTCCAGAATCTGCCCGTGAAGCATGCATCTATTTCGGTCTCCACGGCGCGAAAGGGACGCTGTGGATTGACGACGTGGAAATGGAGGGACGGTAATTCGTCCGCGCAAAAAAGAATCAGTTCATCACCATTTTATAAAAAATAAGGAAAATATCATGCCAAAAATCGTAGTAATTGGAAGTTCCAACACGGATATGGTCATCAAGTCACGCACCATTCCGCGTCCAGGTGAGACCGTTATCGGCGGGAAATTCGTCTGTAATGCGGGCGGAAAAGGCGCGAATCAGGCGGTCGCAGCCGCTCGGCTAGGTGGGGAAGTCGCCATGATTGCGCGTGTCGGAAAGGACATGTTTGGCGAGCAGGCACGTGCGGGACTGGTGGCGGAGGGAATCGACGTTTCCTGTGTAACGCTCGATGAAAACGCAGCTACGGGAATCGCACTCATTCTGGTAGATGAAAAAGCGGAAAACTCCATTTCCGTCGCTTCTGGTGCGAATGAAAACCTTTCCCCTGCGGACGTAGACGCTGCGGAAGAGCGTTTCGGACTGATTTCCGGTGCGGATATTCTCGTGGTTCAGCTGGAAACGCCGATGGAGACGATTCTGCATACGGCAAAATTGGCAGAAAAGTTAAACATTCCGCTCATTCTGGACCCTGCTCCCGCTCCGCAAAATGGACTGCCGGACGAACTTCTCGCGCGGTTGGCGGTCCTGAAACCAAACGAGACGGAAGCATCTTTCATTACCGGAATTGAGGTAAACAGCCCAGAAACCGCGAGAGAGGCGATTCAGCAACTTCACGCGCGTGGTGTGCGTCAGGTCATCATTACGCTCGGGAAAGAAGGTGTTTTGGTGAGTGATGGAGCATCGGAGCCAGTTCACGTTCCGTCGATTTCGGTAAATGCCGTCGATTCGACAGCCGCGGGCGACGCGTTCAGTGGAGCGTTAGCGTGCGCGTTGGCCGAGGGAAAACCTCTGGTTGACGCCGCTCGATTCGCCGTTATCGCTGCGGGGCTGAGTGTCACAAAACTCGGTGCCCAGCAGTCCATGCCAACGCGAGAAGAGGTAGAAACCGCCTCTCCTATGATGTAAGACGGCAGTGGCGGGGTGAAAACGTCGAAAAATGATTTAAAACACAGGGGAGGGGACATTCTTGTCCCCTATATTCTTTCTTACTTCACGAGCGGGCTACCGCCTTCCGCTCGCTCTCGACATACTACGCTATATTGACTGCCTTCCGGGAACTATTGTTCTGAACAAACGCGGAAGCCCAGGAAGTCGATCCGAAGCTCCGGCGAGTAGCTGACCCGGTCCGCCGACCGACAGAGCTTGGCGCCGTTGAACCAGCTACCGCCACGGACGACGCGGCGCGAGCCACTACTAGGACCGCTTGGGTCGCTCGTTGGCGACTCATCATAACTACCATACCAGTCTTGACACCACTCATACACGTTACCGTGCATGTCGTAAAGTCCCCACGCGTTCGCTTGTTTCGTGCCGACCTGATGAGTACCACTACCGGAATTGTCATAATACCAACCCATGTCATCCAAGTCGCCACTGCCTCCGTATGGCCCTGTCGTCCCAGCTCGACACGCGTACTCCCACTGCGCTTCTGTCGGAAGACCGATAGTTATGCCAAGTTTTTGCTTTAATTTTGTACAAAATTCCTGACAATCGTTCCAACTTACGTTTTCGACAGGATTTCGTGCCCCCGCAAAGGAACTCGGATTATTACCCATCACCGACCTCCACATCTCCTGCGTTACTTCCGTTTCAAGCATCCAGAAGCCACGTGTAAGCGACACGCGGTGTTGCGTTTCCCATGAGAGTCTGTCCTTTTCCGATTCCGGGCTACCCATCATAAAATCTCCCGGTGGGCACCAACGGAAACG
>JAUNAI010000508.1 GCA_030527705.1 Planctomycetia bacterium
AATAACTTAAGGTACTTTAATAACTTAAGGTACAGTAGTGGTTTTCAGACGGCGGAAATAATTAAACAGTAAATGGGTTCCTTTTAATTCGGTGTGTTTTCGATGACAGTGTTGCGTCGCCATCTCGATATTCTCTGTAATTACCACGATGATTACGTGGCTTACGGGGTGGAATGTCTGGGAAATGCTGGCGGTTATAGTGGTGCGACATTCTGGAAAGTGCGCGGAAAAAAAGGGACTTTCTGTCTGCGTCGCTGGCCAGCGGAGTATCCGACACTGGAACGGCTTCAGTTTATTCATGCAGTTCAGTGGCACGCACGGATGGAAGGATTTATGCGGTTTCCCATGCCGGTGGAGACACTGGAGGGAATGTCGTATGTTGCGGAAGATGGATACTTCTGGCAGTTAGAACCGTGGATGGAGGGAAAGGCGGATTTTCGGAAGAAGCCGAGCGTGTCACGGATGGTGAGCGCGATGACTTCTCTTGCGGAGTTTCATAATGCGGTAAAGACTTTCCCAGTTCCGGCCGAGAAAGGGACTGCGTTAACGAGTCTGGAGCATGAAAAACGACTTTTATGCTGGACGGACAGTCAACTGGAAACGTTAAATGAACAGATTCTGCATGAAACAGATCCCCAGAGGGAAATTTATGGGGAGGTACTGGAAGCATCTCACAAAAAAACTCTGAAAGAAACGTTAGAAGAAGCTCAGGGGAAGACATTGGAGGAAATGCCGAGTGTGGAGACACGGAAGGTGGTTTTCATCTCGGATCTTTCGGACTCGGACGGTCTGGCGGGTTTTGATGGCTGGCAGATGGGGAATTCCGTTACGATTCCGTGTGACACACAGATTCGTGTTCAGGAACAGTTGCAGGCGGGTGCATTACGGATACTCCAGATTGTCAGGACTTTACGAGAACCAGTCTTGCGGCAATTGGTGCGCGTGAGTAACCAGTCGTTACGGTTACAGCCCTGTCTGCATGATATTCATGCGGCTCATCTTTATTTTGAGAAGGAACAGTTTCAGGGATTCATTGATTTCGGGTCACTCGGAATTGACACGCCGGCGGTGGACATCGCACGCCAGTTGAATGCCTTGACGGGGTCTCATCCGTCGCGGTGGCTCGTGGGACTTGCAGCTTATCAGTCTATTCGACCACTCTCTGCTGAGGAACTTATGGCGGTTCAGGTTTTTCGGAAGAGCACGTTATTAACGACTGCGATTCGGTGGTTGGATTATATTTTCATGCAGAATCATCCGGTAAAATGTTCCGCGCGTCTCGTCCGTCGGCTGGAAAAACTTGCCGATGCACTGGAAAGAATATAAATGATAACTTCTCTTTCTAAGAGAGGTTATCAGTATCTTGATCTGTTTTTTTGTTTTTTTCGGAGACTTTTCCGGAATATTCCTTCTTTTCTGTCGATTTTAAGAAAAAAATTAAAAATCTTTTAAAATATTAGCTGGATATGATTCCCGGGCTCCTTGTAATTTCGTAGAAAATATGTTAAAATAAAATTGTGTGTTTCTGTGTAAGTCGTAAGATGAAAATGGCGACGCACGCAGAAAATGTGGCTGTGTATAGGTTACGCGGTATTTATTTTGTTGGAAAAGGAAATACTGAGTGAATTCGCTAAAACGTTTCATGATAATTCAGACGTTTTATGATAAGTTAG
>JAUNAI010000509.1 GCA_030527705.1 Planctomycetia bacterium
GCATCACCAACCGTCACAACGGCAAAAGTTCCAACCTGTACGCCAATCATGGCAAAAAGGTAAAGAGCAGCCGCGAGCCAATTAAGCAAACTTCTTTGCTTCATTATTTCCTCCAACAAATCGAATAAGTATTAAATGTTAAATTGAATTGACGGAATTGCGAGAAGTCCTATATCAGTCCCCCTCAACCTGCCCGGGTGAAGAAATCTCGCAGACTGTCGGCGTGACTACATTCCCAGATGACACCAACCGACAGCGTCACGATACTTTCTCACTCGAACATACATTTCATTATCTTATAGTTTACTCCAATTAATAAAAATATCAATTGGTAAAACCCATTTTTCTCAAAAAAAAGTCAAAATTTTTACTATTTTTTCTTTCCGCCGTAGCGCGCAGCCTTAATTCCTTCCAAATCAGCCGCACGTTTTTCATCGCGAAGCTCCTGACGGAAGATTTTAATCATGGCATCGAGCGCTTCCATGTGAAGTTGTTTATTTCCACTGTAAAGCAGATGCGTGTGCATGTACGCAATCGCAGCATCCTTCGGCTTCTTACTCGCGAGCAACGCATAACCCAGAGCGTTATATAACCGCGCATTAAGCGGGTCTTCTGCCGAAATCTTACTCGCAGCAAAAATCGCCTGAATGTCTTTAATCGCCTGTTCCGTCTTACCTTCCAGAACTTCTGCACGTGCCAGACCACAACTCGCGCTGACTTCCATCTCGGCTTTCACGCCTTCCAGTTCCTGACTCTTCACCATCGAGAGAACTTCTTTACACGCTTTCGTGGCTGTCGCTGCGTCACCTTTCGCAATCGCAATCGAGCTGGCGCCCAGAAGACCACGAGCTTTCAGAATCGGCGCGTCTTTCGCTTTACTCAACATCGTAAACGCATTTCCCGCCTTGGTCAGCGCTTCATCCGTACCAATCAGAACGTTCAGATCACCGTAAATCTCCGTCACTTCATAAAAACGATAGAAATTCTGGTTCTCTTCCTTCTTGAAGTACTTATCCATTTCTTTAATTACGTCGGAAATCGGTAATGAACCGTTAAACGCACGACCCGCCAACGCACGGATAATCAGAAAATCACGTTCACGCTTCATATTTTCCGTCAGCTGATCTGGATCTACTTCCTTCAGCTTATCCAACATATCCTCGAAACGAGAGTCAGGGAGAAAATCCCGCGCCTCCTGTAACTCGGCCGGTTCACCGGTAAACATGATCGTTTTCACGTCGCCGACCGGAATCCGTTCCGTAGAACCACTCGCATTCACCTGAATCAGGTCTTTACTCATTTTCGTGATTTCCGCGTTACGGACCAGCTCACCACTGTAACGGGTAATATGGCACTTTTCTTCCTGAGCCTGTGCGACAGATAACGTCAGCATCGCAATCGTGAGGAAACAACCGACTAAAAGCCGTTTCATATCTATTCTCCTTTATCTTTTTCTGCCCCGTAGGACAAGTTTTATTTTAAATTCTCTGTAAATATGAGTCTGTGGAAACGGGACTGGAAAATCCCGTTTCCCAGATTAAACCGTTCAGTTCTCGTCGGTCGGCTTACGGACCACTTTCACAACTTTCTTCACCGGTTTGGGCGCGCCTTCCGCGTCCGCCGGTTTTTCTGTCGCCGCACCCTCCGCCGGTTTCTTCACGACCTT
>JAUNAI010000162.1 GCA_030527705.1 Planctomycetia bacterium
TAGAACGAAATTTTATAATGTGTGGGGTATAAAATTTTCAAATCTCCGTATGTGGAGTATGAAAAGAATCGGCCACAAAACAGACACCATAAGGAGTTTTTATGCGTTTTATCACCCCGATTTTTGGTTTCACACCGTTTTTTATGTTAGCGTTTATGGCGTTCATGGCGACTGGAAACACAGTAAATGCCGAGACATTCCGTGTCTGTTTTACGTTTCGAACACAGAACGGTTCTGGTGACGGAATTTACATTTCCGAGCTGGATACGGAAACCGGAACGTTGTCGGAGCCGAAATTCGCGGTGTCGGCTAAAAATCCGTATTATTTCCCTGACCTTCCGGAGGAATCCGTTTTATATGCCGTCTGTGACCATGAGACAGCCCTGATTGGCTTTAAAAATACGCCGTCGGGACTGGAACGGTTGGAACCGCATGTTCAGTTTCAGTCGGGAGAGTGGCTCTGTCAGATTTCGAAATTGGACCGCGAGTTACTGGTAAATTGCTATGGAAACCGAAATATAGCGCGTGTCGCACTCGCGGAAAACGGAGCGCCACAGGAAATCGTTCAGCGCATCTTTTTTGAGGGAAGTAGTGTGAATCCGAGCCGCCAGAAAGGTTCATTCCCCCACTCGGTAAACCCCGCACCGAACGGTCGGGTGTACGTCTGTGACCTCGGTGCTGATAAAATCTGGATTCTGCGCTGGGAAGAAACGGTAACTAAAAGTGGAACAGAATCGGAAAGCGGAAATGTCGTGAAACGGAAACTGATCCGTAACATTCCATACTCGGTGACTGCGCGACCGGGGTGTGGCCCACGGCACATGGTTTTTCACCCGACGCTTCCGCTGGCGTATGTGAATAATGAACTTTTTAATGACGTGACCGTTTACCGGATTTTACCGGATGGAATGCTGGATGAAATACAGATTATCGAGACGATTCCACGCGAAAATCGTGGGAAAAACTTTATTGCGGTCTCTGAAATGCGTCTGACGCCGGACGGAAAATTTCTGTACGTCGCGAATCGCGGACATAATAGCATTACCGCCTTCCGTGTGGAAGAAGATGGCCGACTTACATTTCTCGAAACGGAACCGACGACCGGAAGTACCCCACGTGGACTGGTCATGGACCCGACAGGAAAATTCCTCGTGTCGCCGAACCGAAACGGAGTGATTCAGCTTCTGAAAATCGAGTCTGACGGCACTCTCACCCCGACCGCTTCCCGTTACACTTTACCTGGCGACATTCCTAGCGTAGCGATTATGAAAAAATAGATATTTATCCATTGACAATTACTTTATTTTTAACCTTACCATGCTCCCGGAAACCTTACTTCAGAAACTCACGGATGCCCAACGCGAAGCGGTTTTACACCGTGACGGACCGTTATTGGTCGTGGCAGGACCGGGAAGTGGGAAAACACGCGTCGTGACGCACCGGGTGGCGCAACTGTTAAGTGAAGGTGTCGCACCGAGCGAGATTCTTGTCCTGACATTCACGAATAAAGCCGCCAGTGAGATGATGGAACGTGTCAAGCAACTCACCGGCTACACAAGCGTCTGGATTGGGACGTTTCACCGATTCTGCGCACGACTTCTCCGTCAGTATGCCAACCGCGTGGGAATGGACCCAAATTATACGATTTATACGACGAACGACTCCGTCGCCGCCGTCCGAGACGCGATGGCGAGACTTAAGGAAATGGATGCCGAGAAAGAGGGGCGTTTCACGGATGTCAAGTACTCTGCCGAATCCATGATGCATGCTCTGAGCGCAATCAAGAACCGATTCCTGGACCCAGAGCGTGAGTATGTTCCGGAAATCGGTGATGAACGGGGGGAATTTCTTCGTGAGTTGATTCCGATTCTTACGCATCAGATGCGGCTGGCGAACGCTGTCGATTTCGATGATTTACTCCTTCTCACCGTTCAACTTTTCCGCGACGCGCCCGACCTGCGCCGTCGGCTATCCACGCAGTTCAGATACATCCTCATCGACGAATATCAGGACACGAATCTGGCACAATATGCGATTTCACGTGCACTTTCATTCGAATCGCGGAATCTCATGGCGGCTGGTGATCCCGACCAATCCATTTACGGTTGGCGTGGGGCGAATATCTCGAATATTCTGGAATTCGAGAAGGACTTCCCCTCTGCTCGTGTGATTCGACTGGAGGAGAACTTCCGCTCGACACAATTAATTCTGAACGCAGCTGAGAGTTTAATTGAGCACAACACGCAACGTCGACCGAAAGCCCTTTTTAGCCGACTCGGCAATGGTCTACCAGTCCGATTTCGGATGGACGCGAACGAAACGGAAGAGGCGAATCGAATTACGCGAGAAATAGCCGACGCAATTCACAGTGGGGCGCGTAGTGCCGACGAATTCGCCATTTTTTACCGCATGAACGCGCTGAGTGTCCATTTCGAGAAAGCTCTCCGACTGCGTGGCGTTCCGTTTCGAATTCTGCATGGGACGGAGTTTTTCGACCGTGCTGAAATCCGGGATTTACTCGCCTATTTCCGACTTCTCGCGAATCCACACGACCAGGAAGCATTCTTACGAATCGTGAATGTTCCGACGCGTGGAATCGGAAAAACCTCTCTTACCCACCTTTCTCGGTACGCATGGGAAAACGGTTTTTCACTCTGGGAAGCGGCTGTCCGCGTCGAGAACTGCCCTACTCTAAAACCGCGCGCGGTCTCAGCAATTAAGGCATTTACCGACTTAATTCAGAACCTGTATGATTTCTATCAGCATCTTCAGGAAACATATTTTCTCCGTACTAATACTGTGCAGAGTCATCATGCTACACAGAATCAAAATGCGGAATACTCCGGCACGCAGAATCCCACGAATGCCCCGTCAGTTCTCGCGGCACTGGCAGATGAACTTCTTATGCGGACGGAATATGAAGCGCAATTTGACCCGACCGACGAGCAGGACATGCAACGCTTACGCAACGTACAGGAATTCCGTTCCCTCACAGCCCAATTCGACGCGGAAAACGGAGGAAATTCAGAAAACACGAAGTACAGTGATCATCCAGAATCCTCAGAAAATACGGTTCTTTCCATTCCAACTTTAGAGGCGTTTCTCGAAAAAAACGCGCTGACGAGCGACACGGATTTACCGACGAAAGACGTTTTTGAGGGGGATTCCGAGCTGGAAAACTCATGGGAAAACAGACACGGAGCCGTCTCACTCATGACGCTTCATGCCGCGAAAGGGCTGGAATTTCCGTGTGTTTACCTGACGGGGTGTGAACACGGAATCCTTCCACATGAGCGTTCCCAGAGTGATGAAAATCAGCTGGAAGAAGAACGCCGTCTCTTTTTCGTCGGCATGACGCGCGCTCAGCAGGAGCTGAACCTCTCCATGGCGGAAACGCGAGAATGTGCGGGAAAACGCCGTCCTAACGTGCCGAGCAGTTTTCTCATGGAGCTTCCGCGTGAAGAAATGCGGATGGAAAACTTTCAGCCACGTCTTTCCTTCACCAATCCTCCCCAGACGGAATGTCTCGATGAATCTTTCGGCGAGGCACCAGAGGAAATTTTCGAAGCGCAACCGCAACACACGCTGACGGAGAAACCGCCAAAGCACGCCCAAGATTCCGCCTCAAAACCACTTAAAAAACAATCCCCGACCTTTTTCCCAGACGAATCGGAGGCGTTTTTCGAGGACGATGTGCTCGCGGAGCCGATGGATTTTGTGATTCAGGACTTTTCTCAACTAAAACGCGCACGCCGACCGCACAGGGAAAAGAACCCCGTCCCCAAATCGTCGCAAGAATCCGTGGATACTTCACGGACACAACTTTCCCAGTCTCCGCGACTGAAAAACATTCCCAACATTCCCGGCTTAATGACCGGCGCGGATATGTTACGCCAACAGAAAAAAACTTTAGACGACGAACCGTTTTAATCGTCGTTGCGCCTCCAACCACGATGATAAAATCACGTAAGCTGCAAGTTTATCACGCCGTTCTTTCCGTTTCTGCGGTGTGAGTTTCGCCATTCCCATCAGGTCATCTGCGAGTTTCGAGGAATACCGTTCATCGAAGAAAACCACCGGTGTCTGCGTCGTTTCCCAGAGCCACTTTCCGAATTCCCGTGCCTGTAACGATTTTTCGCTCTCGTCGCCACTCGGATAGAGTGGAAGTCCTACCACGAACAGCGTCACTCGGTCCTCAGAAACCAGTTGCCGAAAAAATTGTGTGTCCAGTCGTGGTGAGCGTCGTGTATAATTCTCCCACGGACTCGCAATTATCCGTTCCGGGTCACATACCGCAATTCCCACGCGGACGGTTCCGAAATCCACCCCCGCCACGCGTCCTGTCTCTGGTATCTCGAATTCCGGTAACGCAACCTTCTCCAAGAATACTGCGACTTTCTCCGCTTCCGCGACTCTCGCAGCCTCCCTTTTCTCCATAAACATCCTCCGGAATTTACAGAACAGGAATACCCCATTCCCTAAAAGTCCCGTCTCGAATCTCTCTTTAATCCGCGCTTAACTCGCGTCAACCCGAGCTTTAATCTACACGTTATGCCACGTCATTCCGCTTTAATCTACACGTTATGCCACGTCATTCCGCTTTAATCCACGCGTCATTCCGCGTTATTCTCCGTTTTCTCACCGTTCACATCGCCATGGACTCCAAGCGCAATCTGAATTTTCTCGATTTTACACGCGGTTGCTTCCAGAACGGTCAGGACAATTCCCTCATACTCAACCGTCTCTCCCGGTTGCGGAACGTGTCCCAATTCTGTCAGAATCAGCCCGCCAATCGTGTCATAATCGCCGTCAGTGGGGAAATCCGTCCGTAACTGCGTGTTCACTTCCGAAATACTGACCTGCCCCAGAACTTCTGACACACCATTCTCGAAACTCTGAATTTCCTCAATCGGCTTATCATCCGTTTCATCCGCAATTTCACCGACAATCTGCTCCAGAATATCTTCCAGCGTCACGACGCCCGCCACGTTTCCGTATTCATCCATCACAATCGCGAAATGGTTCTGTGTGTCCAGAAATTCCTGTAACAGCTCATTCACCAATTTCGTTTCTGGGACATAAACCGGCGCACGAAGCATTCCCTTCCAACGGTCTACCGCACAAGTTCCGTCTTCACCAACATCTTTCAGCAGGTCTTTAATAAACAGGATTCCGACGATATCATCATGATTCTCACCATAAACCGGTATCCGAGAAAACTGGTTTTCCTTCACGAATGTCAGCATTTCTTGCCACGAAGCGTCTTTCTGAATGAACTGAACGTCCGAGCGTTGCGTCATAATTGCCGACACGCGAGCATCATCCAACCGAATAATTCGATCGAGCATATCTCGCACGTCATCATCAATCAGACCTTCACGATGTCCTTCCGCCACCATGGAAAGAATGTCATCTTCCAGTTCTTCTTCCTCATTCTGTGGTGTCTGCGGCTTATCCGCCAGTCGAAAGATAATGATTTCAATAAATTTCCCGAAATAATTCAGCGGCAACATAAAAAACGCCATAAAACGGAAAATCGGAAAACAATGATAAACAATTTTCGTTGCCCACAGATCCCCCAACGGACGCGCAATCCAGTACCGACACGCCACGAATAGGAAAAAATATGGAAGAACATTCACCAACTGCCATGCTTCCACATGAATCGATTTATCTTTTCCATCAAGTGGAATTCCAAGAACTTCCAGCGTAATCAATACCGGAATACTAAACAGTAAAAAACTGCGAAGCAACTCGAATCCACCGCGGACAGATTCATAATTATCTACAACGAGTCTAAAATACTCTTTTTTTTTATTAACGTCACACAACCATTCCAGGTCATGCCGAATAAATTCATGCAGTGCGCGACAGGCAATCGACAAAATTAACAGTAAAACACACAGGCAACAAATTTCGAGCGTCATCACGCACCTTCCTCTCCGTCACGGTCATGTAACCCACACGGAGGTTCCACCCCGATGGCCCGTAAACATTCAACTTCTGCACTGCGCATGACAGTTAAATCCTCCTCTTCATGATCATCAAAACCAATTAAGTGTAACGTTCCGTGAATAATATAAAGTAAAACTTCTTTTTCCACGTCCCACACACCTTCTACTTTTTTTGCTTCTCGGCTCGCGGTATCCGTGCTTAATACGATTTCTCCCTCCAGCTTTTCCGGAGAGTCCGACAACGGAAAACTGATCACGTCTGTCGGATAATCGTGTCCGAGAAACTGCCGATTAATTCCGTGAATGGTCTCATCATTCACCAACGCGATACTCATTTCGGCATTTTCGACCGAATCGATTTTCAGAACCGCCCGCACCGCGTCCCGTATCCGTTCTTCCGGAATTTCCAGCAGTTCCTGCTCATCCGCGATTTCTATTTCTATCATTTTTTTACCTATATAACTGGGAAACGACGCATCTCGCCTCGTAAAAAACTCCCCTAACATGTATATTTCATACCTAAAATGAATAAGAAAATACGGCATGAAACGGTTATTTTCAACAAAACGCTAAAATAACGTGCTGCGTTTTAACCGGAAAACAAAAACCATTAAATCTCCCACTGGTTTTCCGTGTAATTGTGGGATATAAAAATTCCAAGTAGAGGAAGTTTTTACTTCTTCACTTCCTTAATCCTTTCCGGGTACTTAATCCGTCCGTGATGATACGAAATCAGTCCTTTCACAATCCGGTCTTCTACCGTACGGAGTTCCGTTAGCGTGATTCCGCTCTCGTCGAACTGCTCATCTTCCAGCCGTTCCTGCGAGATTTTCCGCACCAAAAACTGAATTCTTGCCGGTGTCGGTTCCACGAGCGCACGACACGCGCTTTCACACGCGTCCGCCAACATCAGCACCACCGCCTCTTTCGTCTGCGGTTTCGGACACGGATAACGGAAGCAACTTTCCTCCACATCCGGGATACTCGGATCCAGCGCACGCCGATTTTTCGCCAAATTATAAAAATACGCCACCAGCGTCGAACCGTGATGCTGTTCGATTAAATCCACAATCTGCGTCGGTAACTTATATAGTCGCGCCAGATCCACTCCATTTTTCACATGCGCAATAATAATCAACGCACTCATCGTCGGTTCCAGCGTGTTATGCGGACTTTCTTCCTTCACAATCAGATTTTCCGCGTAATAGTTCGGCTTATAAATCTTTCCGACATCATGATAATACGCTGCCGTCCGGACCAACAGACCGTTCGCGTGAATCGCGTCCGCCGCGTTTTCGCCGATGGTCCCCAACGCAATCGAGTGACTGTATGTACTCGGCGCGCGTGTAATCAGCTCGTTTAACAGTGGATTCGACACATCACACAACTCCAGCAATCGCACATCGGATAAAATTCCAAAATACCGTTCCAGAACCGGCAGAAGGCTCTGAATCACCAGTCCCGCCAGCAGTAATGGCAAACTATTCACCAACGCTGAACTGAACACTTTCAGGCTTAGTGGCATTCCCATCATCAGATCCGCTGCGCTGAAAAACAGGAACGCAGTAATTGTCGCCCAAATCGCCACACGTACGAACTGCATTCTTCCTCGCGGTCGGTCGAGTGGTAGAATCGCCGTCAGTAAAATTCCCGCAGAACAGAGAACTTCTAGCTGTGTCATCTGCAACGCAACACACAAACAGAGTAATAGCATTCCACAAAACAGGATACCGAGCCGACGATTATACTGAACTGTCACAATCTGTGAAAACAGTACGAGCGGAAATAATACCGTCCCACGTGGCAGAGACTGTAACTGTGCCACCCACACCGACGCAACTAACGTCAGGAAACAGAACACCAACACAAAAATCTGTCGTGAAATTTCTTGAATTATCCGCGGTTCTACCATCACGATATAAATCCATATCGGGACCAGCGCCAGTAGTAACACCAGACTGACCGCTACTCCATATGACAGTTTATCTTCCCAGCTCCGCGTCGCAAGCCATTTCTCATTCTCGATGGAAAGCAATTTCACCATCTCTTCTGTCAGGTGCATTCCAACGAGCTTATCACCATCCACCTGTGTCTGTACAATACGCTGTGATACCTGATATTCTTTCTTAATCGGCGCGACGCTCTGACGTGCTATCTGAATCGCCTGTTTCGTCAGCGTCGGGTCCAGAACCAAATTCGATTTCCAGTTTCGGCAAATACAGTAATAAATCTGGTCACCGATACTATCTTTCCCAGCCACTTTCCGAATCGCATCCCGAATCTGCGTATTATCCTCCAGAATCACCGACTTCAGCGACGTTTTAACCCCTTCCGTCCCCGGCGTTTCCGCGTCGACAATCGCGATCTGAATCTGTAAACCACGACCGAGTGGGTCCTCTTTCACTTCTGCGATGTGCATTAACCCTTGTGCGCAGAACGGTTTCATCGTTTCTTCCAGCACGTCGCAGAAATCACTCAACGATTTCTCCAGTGACACACCCACGAACTCGCCATTCTCGCCAAATTTCACTTCCGAATTCTCTTCCGCATTCTCTGTTGCGTTCTCCAATTCCGTATTTTCCGTAACCGCCTCAGTTTCTATTACTTCTTCTATTCCAGATTTCACATCTCTCGCAACCACCTGCGTTCCCAAGCGGTCACCAATACGCTCTACTTCCGTCAACAGTCCTTCCGAAAGCGGAATCGTACTCCCTTCCACCGCAGTTTCCGTTCCTGATTCAGTTTCCGTTCCTG
>JAUNAI010000014.1:0-13154 GCA_030527705.1 Planctomycetia bacterium
TCTTTTTATTTCTTACTCACATTTTCTATCTGTTCTGTATTCAGTGCCCAGCTATATAATCGTGCGAACACGACTGTGCCGGGAAAGAAATTAGAACCACCACCGACATTATTAATGTCCGCTCCGACACAGAAGGCACGAGAGCGCGAGTTTTTCGTGTAGGTAATCTTGCCACTAGCCGCCTGTCGCGCTACTTCTCGTCCGTCGAGGTATAAAATCACAGCGGAACCATCATACACACCGTAAGCCGTGGTATATTTTTTCGCCTCAATCGGTGCGGAAACGATGATATAACGCCCGTTAATATGACACCAGAATTCAATTTTTCGCGCTTTCATGTTCACTTCTAACGAATATCCGCCCGACTCGGTATTCGAGAAAACGCTGGCTCCGCCACTGTCACGGAATTCATCAATTTTAAAATATGTGCCGATCGTAATCGCATGGCATAGTCGCGCATATTCCTGCTCGGTAAATGGGATTTTTAGGTAATCACTATTTCCGTTAAAGTGTACGACCAGCTTCTCACCGTCCTTCATGAATGTCGGTTTTCCGTGCGTTTCGACCGTTTTCTGAACTTCACGTGTATTTTTCGGTGTGTTAAGCGGTTCAGACTCCGTGAAATGAATGTTTAACACATTCGCTTCCGGATTCGGTGCGTCCTTGTCGGCTGGCGCGTCCGGGTCTTTCGGTGTGGTGAATTCTTCCGTGAAAATCGCTTCACCCTCTTTTTTGAAACAGTTAATTGGCGTGACGGAAAGCCGATACGTAGCCTCAGATATCAGGCTCGGAACCACAATTTCCTTTACCGTCGGCATATCGCGGAAATAATACTCCGACCACGCATAATACTCCCCAGCGGACTGCCATTTTCCGTCGTCCAGTTTTCGTTCCATACAGACACGGTAACTGTGAACTGTATTTTCCGCGTCGACCGCTTGCGGGAAGGAAATTCGTGCGGAATATGGTTCCACTTCACCCACCGTAATCCGTGTTCCAGGCTTCCATTTCGGGGCTGTTGCCGTCTCAAAACGCTTATCCGTGTAGATGAATTTATTCACGTTCCCCGGCTCCGTCACCAGATAAACACAGTCGAAAAACTGATTCGTCCGTAAATCGTACGGTTTCAGAACCACACTATTATCTCGGTGAATCTCCATTACATAAAACTCTGCCGCCTCGCGGTGTCCCGGCGGGAACTTGTCGTATTTTCCGCCTTCCATTTCATAGTAAGAGAGCGTAGACGTGCCGAACGCGGAGTATTCCCCCTGCCACGCGCTGCGCGGGTCGCGAATTGGATAGTGGGAGTGACCGGAAAAGTTGATAACTTGTGGATAATCGCACAGTGTTTCGTGTAGATCGATAATTCCCCAAGAATCCGGCGGGCAACTGCCATAAACCGTGTTCAGAACATGGTAATGCTGAATGACGAAAATTGGTTTCCGTGGGTCATTATTCCGCGAGACTGCCGCGTCCAGCTCCTTTTTCAGCCACGGAAGCGCGTATTTATAGTCCCCGGTACGACACGTTCCTTTTTCCGGCGCGATGGTGAGGAAGGTGAAACCGTTGACCTCCGTGCGTCCGAGAAGTTCCATGTCGAGTGTTTTCGACCAGTATTCCCGGTTTCCTCCATAAAATTCATGGTTTCCCATACAGATAATTCGGCGCGTTTCCGGTTTCACACACTTATCAAGCGATTTTCGGAATAGGGTCAATTCCGGTTCCGTTCCGTGATTCGTCATGTCGCCCGCCACGATAAGCGCGTCGAATTTCGGATGTTTCTGCGTTGCACTGTAATCGTACATGAACTTGCACGCACGCTCGAAACGTTCGACTTCCGCGGCTTTCGGATTTCCGGAGTAGTGAACATCGCTCATGACCGCCGCGCGGAGAACGACGCTGTCTTCCGTGTTTTCATTTGCGAAAAGACGGGAAGGGAGACATAATAAAGTGGCGGAGACACCTAAAAAGTGTCGGCGAGAAAGTTTCGGCATCATAAAAATCCTTTATAAATTTAGTCTGCGACGCAGTCGCTATTAAAAAGTTTTTGAAAGAGGGGGCTGGGGAGACAACATTCAAAATGTTGTCTCCCCACGGACATAAATTCTCTACGGGTAGCAAGTTCTTCTGCGGAACGCAGTAGAATCTTGCGTTAGTGTTTAGAGGATAAACTTCTTACGCAAGTATCCACCCTACCGGGAGGAACTTGCTACCCATAGAGAGGTTACGGTGGTGAGTAGGGAACATTTTTGCAAAATAGTACCCCCTCACACTCCCCCTCAAAAAAACTTTTAATCGCGTTCTACGAACGCTTGCTTTTCTTGGTCTTGTTTTTCTTTTCTGTTGGTTTCTTTTCTTTTCTTTTTATTTACTCAATTTTTCCAGACACGCCAGCGCTTCCTTCACAAAATGCTCGCCCGTCCCCGGCACGAAGAGGGAATTGATGGTTTCATAACTCCCCTCCCGGAACGCTTTTTCCGTCGGTACGTATTTCGCGTCCATCTGTGACAGCTCGATAACCAGCGTGTTGCGGAACGGTGACTGCTTCTTGATTTCCAGCCCTAAATCGACGAAAACTTCACCTGGTAACGCCACAATCGCCGTTTCGGAACTGAGGCGGATACACTGAATATCAACCGTAAACGTCGTCGGCATTTTGGAAAGCTGGAGAATCTTGCCTGCTCGCACACGCTCTAGGAATGTGTAATTCCCTTTCGACGAATCGTAAATTGACTCGCGCATTTTCTCCGCTTCTGCCACTTCTTCCGGTGTAAATTCTTGCCGGCGACACTCGAACTGCGTCGCAGAAATACCGAGTTTCGCACTGTCCATACTTCGGGCGGAGTCGTAGATTTTCGCCACTTCTTCACCCAGCGCGGTTCCAATTTCTGGCGCCTTTTTCCGCGTTTTATTCGTAACGTCGATATGATTAATGTCACCGCACGTCCCCGTTCCGAAAAGGGAGACGAATTCCGGACCAAATTTCTGTTTCAAGACCGACTCGATATAAAATGGGTAATCCGCGCTAAATAGCGTTCCGCCCGTGGTGTCAAGATGGAGCGCGAAATTACTTAGCGACGCGATCGGTTTCCCACTTTCCGGGTCAGAGAAGAAAACGGTCAGCAGTTGCGGGTCAATCGGTCCTGCCGGGCGGATAATATTCGGGTTCAGGACGCCGGGATTAAATCGCACTTCATCCGAATCTTTCATGAAGAATCGACGATTAAAGGATAAGCCTGTCACGGACGCGCTTCCGACGGAAATGGTCGCTGGTCGCATATTTTTCAGCGCAGTGAGAATCGCCTCGGTTCCTTTTTCCGCCCACCAGTTCGCGTAACGGAATGTTTTATAATCGCCAGTTTTCGCCAACTCGGTATTCTTTTCATGCGTTAAATTGGGGTCGAACACGTCGCGCCCCGGTCCGGTATGCGTGTGAGTTGCCGTAATCAAGATATTTTCGCGCGGAATCCCCGTCTGAGCATTAATTCGATTCCGAATTTCAGTAGTGACACCTGAATTAATCGAAATCGTGTCACAGATCAGTAATACACATGGTTTTCCCTGCGTTCCATCTTGGGTTTCTGAAGCATTTGACGCGGAATTCTGCTGGAAACAGAGCGCTTTCGCCAAGAGTGGGTCGCTCGTTCCCGTCGAGAGACGGACACTATAGTAACCCGCCATCGGGAAACTCAGCGGCGGCGTAATGTCTACACATGCCAACCCGATTTTAAGCGTGTTACTCTGTTCTTCTGCTCCAGAAGCGGATGGCACAAGGGCGGAAAATAGGGAAAATACTGCCGGTGTTGCCGACAACGCACAGGCCGTTTTCAAAAAATGACGGCGTGATTTTGGGGTAGGTTTCATTGTCGCTCCTTATTAAAAATAGGTGGGAAAATAGGAAGGAAATTACGGAATTGAGATATTTTATCTTTTCATTATAACCGATTTCCACGTTTTATGATAGAGGGTAAGGGAGATTTTTTAAGAATTTTCGGAAATATTATCTGCTTAAAGCACACACAGATTAACCAAGCATTTTATAATTCGTGCGTAACACTCACATGAGAGCCCGTAATGCAACGACTGAAAAAAGCGTAATTAGGGAATGGTGGAATCACCCTCGATTTTCCGATTTTTACAATTCAAAAACGGTCGGTGAATTAACTACTCCCTAATTCTGGAATTTACGTTTTTCCATTACAGGCTCACTAAAGACTTTCTGAATTTTATGGAATCAGCGACTGCTTGATTACTCGACAGTCGGAATATCGTATTCTGGACGGAATTCTGGTTTCCACAGCGACGCGGTTTCCGGACAGTTCATAATATGCCCTGTCTTCTGGTCGATTTCCAGTTTAATCTGCCCCAGTCGCCACGACATATTCGCATAATGGACCATCATCGTACTGCAGTGACCTTCCTCAATCGGCGCGTTGGGTTCTTCACGCGAACGGATACAGTCGACGAAATTATTTAGGTGCGGAACATGCGGATAACGGCCGTACATTCCCTTTTTCTCGACTGGAAGTCGGTTTTTCGTGCGGTCGAAAACCTGCCAGCCTGCGCCAAGACGCCCGATGACCATCAGGAACCGTGTGCCGTAAATTTCCACGCGCGTTGCGTTCTGATACCAGTACGGGAAAAGGTCATTCTCGCGGACGTAAAAATCGGTTTCCAACATGTATGGTTTCCCCGTCGTCTGTTCCAGCGAAACGACAAATTTTCCGAAATCGAACGTTGCGGCAAGCGATTCCGGAGTTTCTCGCCCACCTGCCGGCGCGTTTAATTTTCCTGCCGCGTAAACGGACTGCGGATACTGAACACCAAGCATCCAGCGCGCCATGTCAATCTGGTGAATGCCCTGAACTCCGAGAATTCCTGTTCCGAGACCCCAGAACCACTCCCACTGAAGCCACTGCATGTAGAGTGGCGAAAATTCCCGATAAAGAGCCGGTCCAAGCCAACGGTCCCAGTCTAAATCTGCCGGAATCGGTGCTTGCGGAATGGAATCCGGTCCGCGCTGGGGCCACATGTTATGAATCCGGCAGTACTCGATTTCGCCGAGGTTTCCTTCTTCGATGAACTTTTTTGCCTCAAAACAATACGCTGCCGAGCGCGTCTGCGTCCCGACCTGCACGATTCGGTTCCACTTCCGCGCTGCTTTCACCATCTGTTCCCCCTCGAACGGTGACCGCGCGATGGGTTTTTCGACATATACATCCTTTCCCGCCTGACACGCCTGAATCGTATGGAGCGCGTGCCAATGATCTGGCGTCGCCAACACAACACCGTCTACATTTTTATCGTCCCAGACCACCTGAGCGTCGCGAATCGCTTTCGTCGGCGTATCCTCACGTGACGCCTGTTTCGCACGGTTTTCTGCCCGTGACTGTTGCGCATCGACAGCGTACAGAAACCGAACATCATCTTCTTTTCGGTTAATCAGGTCACGCACGAGCCAGTCCGACCGACTTCCGCAACCGATGACGGCAAGATTCACACGATTATTCACCGGCGTCGCACTCACGGAGGCTGGGTCGTTCAGAATCGTGGCTAAACCGATACCTGCGGTGGTGGTTTTTACAAAATCACGGCGTTTCATAGGGAAATCTCCTTATAAATAGGAAAATAAAACTTATAAATAGAAAAATAAAAAATAATGTTCTGCAACACAGTCATGATTAAGAACATTTTTTAATCACGACTGCGTCATAGGAATATCTTACTTCTTAAACGTTCGGAATCTCGTATCCTTTACGCTGTTCACGCGCGAAGAATTCCGACGCTTGTGGGTCACCAACGATTTTTTCGTTGAGCGAATCCCACTTGATTTCACGTCCCAGACGTGCCGCAATTCCGCTTAAGTGGCAGAGATGCGCACACTGAACATGAGATGCTACGTCACAGATCGGCGTGCCACCCTCACGGATACACTGAATCCAGTTTACCTTACTTTCCCAGTATGCGCGGTCCTGACCGTGGTAATTGAGCGGATTATCCGAGACCATTTTTCCGTTATTCAGCGCGATATAATCTTCTGGTTTAAATTCATCGCGGATACCTTCTTCGATGACCTTTCCCTTGACGCGTCCACGGCTGACGTGAATGCGACCTTTCGTACCCTCGAACAGAATACCATTACCGTCGCGCGAGTTGGAACAGACATTCATGACCATTCCGTCATCGAATTTATGATAAATGTTGAAATCCGTGGCGGTATTATACTGATTATCGACCGTCGCGTAACCGTCTTTATACGGAACGGGGTGTTTCGCGTCCGTGCCGTCAATCGAGACCGGACCGGTGCCGACCGTCTGCCGATTCAGTGCCCAGAGTGCGATGTCGATATGGTGTGCACCCCAGTCGGTAAATTTACCGCCGGAATATTCATACCACCAACGGAACTGGAAGTGGCAGCGACTGTGTTCCGGACGCGGAGAGGTACGGTATTCCCACCCCGCCGCCGGTTTAATCTCGTCACCAAGAAATTCCGCGTACGGTGCCTGACCGAGCCACATATCCCAGTCCAGAGATGCCGGAATCGCCATTTTCGGAATTACCGGGGAACTCGGCGACGTGCCAACATCCACCGTCACTTTCTCGATTTTACCCAGATAACCACCGCGGACGATGAGCGTCGCTAACTGAAACTGGTCCTGGAAACACCGCTGCATGGTTCCGACCTGGAATACGCGATTATACTTTTCCGCCGCCTTACGGATAATTAGGTTTTCCTCCAGCGTCAGCGTTAACGGTTTTTCGCAGAAAACATGTTTCCCCGCCTGAAGCGCTTCCACCGCAATTTTTGTGTGCCAGTGGTCCGGTGTGGCAATCATCACGCAGTCGATATCCGGACGCTCCAACACTTTCCGGTAGTCGGTATACGTATCCGGCACAATAACTTCATCCCCCTTTTTACGGCCGAAACCGCATTTCAGAACGGAGGCGAGACCGTAATCTTTATCCACGTCGCAGACGGCTACGATGTCGACCAGATCATTAAAGAATTTCATATCCAGTCGCCCCATGCTTCCGACGCCGATACACGCCATCCGCAGACGGTTATTCGGGTCCGCCCATGCCTGAACGGGCTTCGAGGAGAAATACGGCACAAAACCGGCTCCTGCGCCAAGAATTGCAGAAGTTTTGAGGAAATTACGACGATTTATCATGGGAAACTCCTTGTAAATAGGGAAATAAAAAATCGAATTAAAATCGTATATATTCTGCGACGTAATCGCACAGCCTCTCCTTTTAGAAGTGGTGGCACAGAGTGCTGAAGGAGTGACTGTGCCGAAATACTCCGTGGGGGGACACTTACGGTGATGACAGCTGACTGTGGGTAATCAGATGATGGTGTTTTACTGTCTGTCTCCTTCTGGGACACATAAAAATAGGGAATGATTTATTCCAGACATCGTAACACACGTGTCTCGCCCTTTTTCATCTCCAGCATTCCGGAAACGGTCTCACCTGTCATTTCATCCGTCATCGTGGTAAATCCCGGACGCGGCGTTACTTTTACCGATCCGTCCTGAGACGCGTGAAGAATGATAAACGGTCCACTCGCCCAGACATTGCATTCTGTATCTGTGAAGAGATGTACACCACGTTTTACCGCTTCTTCTCGAAGAGCGGAAGTGGCGCATCCGTCGAGCGAAACCCAGAGCAGGGCACGCTCACTTGTTTTTTCTGAGGCATTTTCACCCGTTTTTTCGGTCATTTTCTCTACTGCCTGAGTGATTTTCGCTCGTTCTTCCGACGTGTATAATTCCGCGTGTAACATCACACACATTTTCGGCATTTTCTGTATTTTACCAGAAATCAAGTCACTTGTAAAGTACTGCCCATAAGAAACTCCCATACGCGATAGGTGTGCGCGCATACGGCTGATTCCTTTCCCACTGAATTTTCCGTGTGAAATCCGTAACATTACATTTTCGTCGATGAAAACTGCCGTTTCCGGAGCGTATGGCGTCGGATTCTCGATGAACCACTGATCCATTTTCGCGAGAGCTTTCATCTCTTTCCAGAGTTCCGGATCCGCATACCACCCTGACGCACCGAGGTCCATCCACCACGTCGCGAAATTCCGACACGCGCACTCTGCTGTATTTCTGCGAAGAAGTTCACGCGTCTCTTCCACCGTGTCGGCACCATCAAAATAACCGGGACACTGCTGATTACTCGGCGTCAGGTGTGTCCGTGTGTCGTCCTCCATAAGGTACATTTTTCCGGAAAGCGCGATACTCTCGGCACATAGCATACACTGTCCTCCACCACCAGCCTGACGGTCAAAGTACGACTGTGGAGAGCATATAATGTCGATACTCGGTGAGTCAAGTAACCGCTGAAGTGCGTAATGTGCGGAATAAGCTGGACCGTTGGAGGCACCGGAGAATTCATAAGCGTAACCGTAGAAAATCACGACGAGTTTCTTCCCTTCCGACGCTTCTCGCGCGGTTTCCGAGAATGCCAGAACCGTATTCGTCATCTGAATCTGCATGAACTCATGATAATCGAGTAACATTCTGTCCGTCAGAATTGGCGTTTTCTGTGCGTCTTTCCACATCTCAATCGTTGGAACTTCTACCGTCTTGAACGTTATTTCCGGACGGTTCCACGCGTTTTGCAGAGCGACTTCCGTTCTGTATTTATCCTGTACCCACTCACGCCAGACTCGCTGATTACAGGCAGAATAACCCGCACGTCCAGGATGCCAGGTGTTATAGGTGAACCACTCTGCCGTATTCTGGCCTGTCGGGTGATAACCACCCATGTACGGGCCGTACTTTTCTTCCATGTGCCGAATCGCGGCGGCAAGGACCTTTTTTCCGTCTTCACGCCATGCCTGAGATGACGGCGTCGCCATCGGCTGTTTCGGTGACTGGTCATACTCCGGAGCCGGAAGTCCACGCCAAATCATCCGGTCTCCCGGGTGTTTTTCCAGCCACCATTCCGGTGGATTCATCGAAATTCGCGGAATAATCAGCGCGTTGGGATTCGCTTTCAGAACTTTCTCAATCAGCTTATCCAATAAGGTATAATCACACGCTTCTCCTTCTTTTTCTGGCCAGATTGACGGTGTGGGAATAGTCACGAACTGTGCGCCCGATTCACCTGCCATCTGAATCTGCGAATGAAAAACGTCTACCCCTTCATTCTTATCTCGAATCGTTCCGAGCCACACATACGGATTCGCTGGCCGATATGCGTTACAGATGACCTGCCGACGTAGACTCGACTCAAGCGTAAAACGTACACGGTACTTTCCGCCTTCCTTTAAGTCCAGACTACGCGAGTGAAACACATGAAAATCACACTGAATTTTCTCCAGTTCCGGAAGAATTTCAATTTCCAGAGCTCCAGCCTTCCGCGAAATGTTTGCAACGCGTGTTCCTTTCCAGACAGACGCCCACGACGACCAGTCTTCCATCTCCTCATCTGTTTCGAACGTGTTCGACCGCGCCAATTCCCGACCGGTTGCCATATCGGTGATGGAAAAATCGTCCAACCGAATCGTTCCGGGAGCGTAACCGAAACGGAAGTGAATGGTTCCATTTCCTTCCGCGCTTTCCATCGGTGTGAGAATGAAATCGAAATGCTTCTTAACCCCTTCCTCAAGCCACACAGGCCGCGAGCCGGGAGCGCAATACACGAAACGTGGACGCACAATTTCTCCATTTATCGTAATCGTTGGCACGCCGTCCTGACTATCAACGCGGACACGTTCAACTCGTGCAGAATTAACATACGTAAAATCCGTATGTGTAGAATCCGTACACGCAGAATCCGCGAGCTCCGCTACTAAAAGAGAGGCGGATGTTAATAAGAATCCACCAATTATCACAAGAATGGGGAAGGATTTCATAGATAGACCTCTCATGTTATCAATTATGTGGGGGAATTATTAATTATGAGGGAAAATGTGACTTCCTGAATTTATACTCTGGATTATCACCGTTTTCAGAAAGTCCCTGAAAAAATCCGGAAAAGTTTCCCCTCCCGGATTTTAATCGGTACTTTAATTACACGTTGGAATTACCAACCGTTCACATTCGTTATCATTTTCAATGAAATTTTCTTTTTTCAGCCTCGCCAAAATTTCAGGCGATCCGAGACGCAATTCCCAGTACGTCTTTTCTCACTCCTGAAATCGACACATGTGAAAAGGACACACATGCCGGACGTTTAGAAGATATCAATGATATAATGGAATCCGTCGTGGTACGGTTTCGGTTCCGCGTGATAATTAAAGTTTTTCTTGTCATAAATCGGAATACGCATTTCCGGCGGATAACGATAGTACATATTATCAGCGCTCCGATAATACTCTGCCGGATAGTAAATGTAGGGATAATGATAAAAACGGTTCCAGTCCTGGGTATTATAGTTCTTTCCCCAGGTCTCGTTATACGCAGGTGCGTAACTTCCAGTCGTGCCGGAAGCAACCGGTCTGCTCATCCCATATCCGCGAAAGCGCTGAGCGGAAGCTGCGTCAGCGAAAACCGCCAACAGAGCTACGACCAGCAGCAAAACTGGAAGATGACGAATCATAACAAACCTCAATCCTTTGTGATTTGAAAACGTGAAACCCAAACGCTGGAACGCTTTCAAACGATACCTTACACATCAAAGGGGACACATTATCTGTCTCTGTGAGAAGACAAACACGTTCCAAAACTCCCTAAATTCTCCAGTTTCCCAGTATTAGAACCACAGAGAATATTCTGGAAGTCTCTTTACAGATTTCGGCATTTCAGCCTCCATAATTGAGGATTATTCCCAAAAATCGTTTTATTTCCTACAATACACATCCCATTTTATTATTAATAGATGGTGGTTTTCGTCTTATTGTGCCGATATATTCTTACAGAAAATAGTTTTATCATAAGAAAGGAACGAAAGATGAAATACAGAGAACTCGGAAAAACAGGGCTTATGCTCAGTGAAATCGGTCTGGGGGCGGAATGGCTGGAACGTCACAATCGGGATGAGGTTAAGGCCGTTGTCGAAAGTTGTGAGGCACACGGAATTAATATTCTGGACTGTTGGATGTCAGAGCCGAATGTGCGGACGAATCTTGGTCTTGCGCTCGCTGGTCGTCGTGAAAAGTGGCTCATTCAGGGACATGTTGGTTCCACATGGAATGGTCAATACGTCCGTAGCCGTGAAATGCCCGTCGTGAAAGCTGCATTTCAGGATTTTCTCGACCGTTTCCAGACCGACTACGTTGACATTGGTATGATTCACTACGTTGATGAAGTGGCGGATTTTAACGGTATCATGAACGGTCCGTTTATCGATTATATCCGTGAATTAAAAGAGAATGGCACGATTCGCACGGTCGGTCTAAGTACACATAATCCGAATGTCGGTAAAATGGCGGCTCTGTGTGGTGAAGTGGATATGATTCTCTTCAGTATTAATCCCGCGTTCGACATGCGTCCACCGAGCGAGAATATCGACGATATGTTTGCCGATGAGTATGATGGCAGTCTCTCCGGCGTCGCTCCTGAACGGGCAGAACTGTATAAAATCTGTGAGCGTGAGGGGGTCGGAATTAACGTCATGAAAGGTTACGCTGGTGGACGGCTTTTCAACGCGGAACAGTCCCCTTTCGGCGTGGCACTCAGTCCCGTTCAGTGTTTACATTACGCGCTCACTCGTCCGGCGGTATGTTCCGTGTTGGCTGGCGTGGAAACTCCAGAACAGGTGGAACAGGCTGTCGCCTATGAGACGGCTACCGACGCGGAGAAGGATTATTCCGCTACGCTCGCCAGTGCTCCGAAACATGCGTATACCGGCCAGTGTCTGTACTGTGGTCACTGTGCTCCATGTCCAGTGGGAATTGATGTGGCGATGGTGAATAAACTCTACGATTTAGCGGTCATGCAGGAAATTCCGGCTTCCACGGTCGTCGCGCATTATGAGGCACTTTCCGCGACCGCCTCCGACTGTATCGGCTGTCAGGAGTGTGAGACACGCTGTCCGTTCAGCGTCCGTGTTGCGGAGAGAATGATGGCCGCGAGAAAAGTGTTTTCAAGATAAAAAGCGAGAAATATAAAAAGAGAGGAAACATACATTAAAAAGTAAGTGACACACTCGCTTACTTTTTAATGTGTTTCTTTTTTTCTCTATTTTTTCATAAACTCTCTTAAAATCGGCGTCATTTCCTCCCACTTTTCCTCTACGACATAATGTCCCGCTTCAGAAAATGGGTGCGTTTCTGCCTGCGGGAAGAAATCCTGAAACCGTTCCATAAAAGCTGGCGTGAAACACCAGTCACGCATACCCCACATCAGACAGACTGGATGGTCACGGAATTGCGTAAGTCCTTCTTCCACCTCAACGAGCGTTTTCCAACTACGATCACGCGGAGTCATCGGAATGTCGTGTACGAATTCACACGTCGCTAGTCGATTTTTCCAGTTATCATACGGCGCTAGAAGTCCCGCACGCACATCTTTCGGCAACGGTTTTTCTACGGCCATCTTCACCGCTGCGCCCGCGAAGAGATTAAAGCCTTGAATTCCCACGCGTCCGAAAACCGGAATCCGACAGACTGCAATTCGTAATGGAATTCTCGCGAACCGGAAGGCTCCCGTATTACAGAGCGCAAAACGAGTGAAACGATCGGGATTCCTAGTTGCTGTCCCCATGCCAATTGCGCCGCCCCAGTCATGTGCCAGAAGTGTGATTCCGCGAAGATTGAGTGTCTGAATTAAAGTCGTCACATCCCGAATACGCTGGTCTAACGTGTACGCGTACGTTTTTCGGTCCGGACGTGATGAAAGTCCACAACCCACATGGTCCGGAACAATAATCCGATAATTTTCACGTAATGCCAGGACCAGATTCCGCCAATAAAACGACCATGTCGGATTTCCGTGCAACATCAGAATAACCGGCGCGTCTTGCGGTCCTTCATCCAGATAATGATACTGTACGCCTGCTCCCAGATCTAGAAAATGGGACTTAAAAGGATATAACGCGTGCCAGTCAGTTAGGGAATCGGTCATATTTCGTTTTTCACTCACATCTTAAAAGAATCCATACAGAAAAACACGAAAAGAAGCCATCCTTTCCGTGTTTTTCACCCAAAAGCCAATTCACATTAAAATTCAGGGAAGGGCGGTCCCTCCGATAGTCAT
>JAUNAI010000014.1:13254-32843 GCA_030527705.1 Planctomycetia bacterium
TTCAGCAACGCGAAATGACGTAAAATTGGAATTTTATAGTGTATCGGATATAAAAAAAGCCAATTCACATTAAAATTCAGGGAAGGGCGGTTCCTCCGATAGTCATTTCAGCAACGCGAAATGACGTAAAATTGGAATTTTATAGTGTATCGGATATAAAATTCTCACTTACACTCAGAACGTCGACAATGCATCTGCTTCTGTATTGCAAATTGAGAAAATACGGTCCAGATTCATCATCGTGAACAGTTCACGGATGTCCGGCGCAATATTACATAACTTCAAAACGCCATTCCGAATCGTCACCTTCTTGTAAAGCATAATCAGTTTTCCCAACGCAGCGCTGGAAAGAAATCCGACACTGGAGAAATTCAGCAAAATTTTGCTGTAACCGTTCTGCTCCACCAGAGCGAAAAGTTCCATCCCCAATTCATAAATATTAATGTCATCCACAATCCGATTATCAAGTAGGTGAACAACGCAAATATCATCAACGATATTTGTGGAAATGTGTCGCAGGTCCGACATGAAATAGGCTCCTTGAAAAAAACGTAATCCCAAGTAGGGAATGAAATTTTAGGTGATTCGATATTCTCGATTCTTAATTTGAAAAGTAGTTTTGGCAGAAATGTAACAACGAAAAAATCTTACTGTGAGAAACAACTCACAGAGAAGAAACCTCGTCGCAGTCATCTTCTTCCCCAGTTTCCGTATTTACCGTGTGGACTTCTGTGCAAGTTTTTGCATTATCAACTGTCGCACAGGCAGTTTCCACACAGACAGCTTCCGCTCTCGGTTCTCCTGTGTAAGAAACCGTCACACTTGGCATTTCCACACATGCAGTTTCACCACACGGCATTTCAACGCAGACAGTCTCACCACATGGTAATTCTTTATCTGGAGTTTCCGCACATGCGACCGCCACGGGCATTAAAAATCTGTCCGGAACCGTATCAGAACGTACTTTTTCGAGCGTGACGGTATTTCCCAGCGAGTTGAAATAGACTGATGACATGTATGCACGCATCAATTTCACACCTCGCCCACACGGCATCTCCAAAAAATCCTCCAGTGTCGGGTCCGGTAACGCGTCCGGGTCAAATCCCGGTCCCTCATCCTGAATTCGAGCAAGAAATCGCTCCGGAGTTATTTCCAGATGAACTTTTACCCCCAACCGATTATCCGACTGATTTCCATGCCGAATTGCGTTGACGAGCGCTTCCTCGAATGAAAGCTGAATAGCAAAAACATCCTTCTGCGTCCACTCAAAATCCTGAAGTTGAAGCAAAACACCATCTAAAATCGCGTGTCCTGCCTCCGTCCTGCTCGGAATACAAAAATCTTTTGTCCAAATATAGGTGCCTGCAACTGCCATACGGTTCACCACTACTCCCCAAATTACCAGAAAATGCGTTTTGGGAAAAACGCAATCGCATGTTTCGTCTCCGCTCGATTCTCTTCAAAAACCGTCGAAAACAAAATTCATCCATTTCTTTTTTCGGTAAATTTCTCATTTATCTTGAATATACATCCAATTCCCATTTTATAAAAGAGGGGGTAACCACATTTTCCCGGAAATTTTGGATATATTCAATAAATTTTGGCGAAATACTTAGAGGAAGACTACCGGTGTCTTATAAAAATACCCGCCGTTCCGAAAAACAGCGGGTGTCTTATTACTTCAGAGGTTAAACCGCGCATATCATTCCACGCGGTTTAATCGTGAAATATCTTAGTCTTCCAACGCAGCCTGAGCGGCGGCCAACTTCGCAACCGGAACGCGCAACGGCGAGCAGGAAACGTAGTCAAGACCAATCTTGTGGCAGAACTTGACGGAGGACGGTTCACCACCGTGTTCGCCGCAGATGCCCAGTTCCAGTTCCGGACGGGTCTCGCGACCTTCTTTGACGGCAATCTTCATGAGTTTGCCAGGACCAGTCTGGTCGAGAACCTGGAAGGGGTCTTTCGGGAAGATTTCTTTTTCAAGATAATCATTGATGAATCCAGCGTAGTCGTCGCGACTGATACCCAAGCAAGTCTGGGTCAAGTCGTTCGTACCGAAGGAGAAGAATTCCGCTTTCTGGGCGATGTCGCCAGCGTTCAGCGCAGCGCGCGGAATTTCAATCATCGTACCGACCATGTACGCGATGTCAACGTTCGCGGCTTTCAGTTCAGCGTCACACGCAGCGCGAATGACGGCTTCCTGGTTCGCGAATTCGTTCAGGCACGTGACCAACGGAACCATGATTTCCGGTTTCACGGTGATGCCCTTCGCCTGGCAAGCGATCGCGGCGCGAATGATGGCAGTCGCCTGCATCTTCGTGATTTCCGGATACACGATACCAAGACGGCAACCACGGTGACCGAGCATCGGGTTGGATTCCGCCAGTTCATGGACGCGGTTCTGAATGAATTCAACGCTCATACCGGTCTTCGCGGCGAGTTCCTGCTGACCTTCGAGGTCGTGCGGGAGGAATTCGTGGAGCGGCGGGTCAAGGAGACGAACGGTGACGTATTTGCCGTCCATCGCGGTGAATAGACCTTCAAAGTCCGCCTGCTGGAACGGAAGCAACGTTTCCAGAGCCTTTTCACGGTCAGCCGTGTTGTCCGCCAGAATCATGGTACGGAATTCGTCAATGTGGTCGAAGAACATGTGTTCCGTACGGGTCAGACCGATACCTTCGGCACCCAGAGCGACAGCCGTCGTCGCCTGATCCGGTTTGTCGGCATTCGTGCGAATCTTCAGCTTCTTGAATTCGTCGGCATAGCCCATCAGTTTGGCGTACAGCTGATACAGCGGAGCGTCTTCAGCTTTGAGGTCGCCGTCGCGCAGAACGCGGAGAACTTCGGACGGGGAGGTCGGAACCTGACCAGCGTAAACGTTACCGGAGAAACCGTCGACGGAAATCCAGTCACCTTCGTTGAAGACCTGGTCGCCAACCGTCATAGTTTTCGCGGCGTAATCAATGACGATACCGTCGCAACCGCAAACGCACGCTTTACCCATCTGGCGGGAAACCAGAGCGGCGTGAGAAGCAGCACCACCGAACGAGGTCAAAATACCCTGGGCGACCTGCATACCGCGGAGGTCTTCCGGAGTGGTTTCACGACGAACGAGGATGAGTTTCGCAGACGGATCCTTCTGGAACCACGCTTCGGCTTCGTCAGGCTGGAAGCAGATCATACCAGTAGCAGCGCCCGGACCAGCGTTCACACCTTTGGCGATCGGAGCCATACCCTTCAGACCGGAACCGGAAAAGACCGGCTGGAGCAACTGGGTCACGTCGTTCGCCGGAACGCGTTTGACAGCGGTCGCTTTGTCGATGAGACCTTCTTCGCACATTTCGACAGCGGTACGCACGTGAGCGAAACCGGTACGTTTGGCGTTACGGGTCTGGAGCATGTACAGCTTTTTGCGTTCAATCGTGAATTCAATGTCCTGAACGTCACGATACGCTTTTTCCAGGTTCAGAGCGACTTCCTGGAACTGATCCCACACTTCCGGCATGTCGGTGGCGAGGGATTCTTCGATTTTCTTCGGGCGACGGATACCGGCCACAACGTCTTCACCCTGAGCGTTGATGAGGTAGTCACCAGTGATACCTTTGACGCCGGTGGCGCCATCACGGGTCAGAGCCACGCCCGTCGCGCAGTCGTCACCCATGTTACCAAAGACCATGGCCTGAACGTTGACTGCGGTGCCCCAAGAGTGCGGAATGTCATAGGTACGACGATAAACGATCGCGCGGTCGTTCATCCAGCTTCCGAACACGGCGCCGACGGCTCCCCAAACCTGTTCCATCGGATCTTCCGGGAAATCTTTGCCAGTGGCTTCTTTGACAGCCGCTTTGAATTCAGCAACCAGTTCTTTCAGGGATTCGGCGGACAGATCACTGTCGAGTTCGACGCCACAAGCCTCTTTTTTGGCTTCGAGAATCTTTTCGAAGGGGTCGATTTCGGTTTTGTTGGCCGGTTTCATTTCGAGAACGACGTCGCCGTACATCTGGACGAAACGACGATAGCAGTCCCACGCATAACGTTCGGAACCGGATTTTTCAGCCAGAACTTTGACGGTCTGGTCGTTCAGACCGATATTCAGAACGGTATCCATCATACCAGGCATGGATTCGCGCGCGCCAGAACGGCAGGAAACCAACAGCGGAAGGTTTTCCGTATCACCGAATTTTTTGCCCATGGCTTCTTCGATGCCTTTCATGGCAGCTTCGACGTCAGCCTTCAGGGATTCCGGATAGGTTTTGTCGTTGTCGTAGAAATACGTGCAGACTTCGGTCGTGATCGTAAAACCAGCCGGCACCGGCAGATTGTTACGAGCCATTTCAGCAAGGTTCGCACCTTTACCGCCGAGCAGGTTACGCATGTCTTTGTTACCGTCAGCTTTACCCTGAGAAAAACTATAAACGTACTTCGTCATGGAATAAATCCCTTCTGAGTAGATACTCGAACATTTGAAATTGCGCCAGGCAGGTATTCAGAGAAGAGCGCCCACCAGACACACCAATAAACAATTTTAACCCCGACGTACGATAAAATTTTACGTGACGATGTTTCACATGACTGAAACAAGCATGGCAGAACCACCTTTCACGGAATTTTAAAGTGTAGTTGGTATATTTCTCTGTATTTTACAATATATTTAAAATTAGTCAAGAGGCCGGGAAAAATATTATCGTTAATATTTCTTAAATATTTTGAGATTCTCGAATTTTTTTAGGGATTTTTTTCCCGAAAGAGTAGAAACTGCCTGCGTCCGTGTTAAAATACGGAAATCGGATAGGAAAAAATGAAAAGCTGTAGAATGATTTCTTTCTTTTGTCTTAGTATGTTTTTATCTTCTTATAATTTAATATTTTCGACTTTTATAACTTTTTTTAATATTTTTTAGTGGAAAGGGTTGCTTTTTTGAAAGAACTTGTGTAGACTAAAAGATAGAGAGATGATTTGTTTGTTTTCTCTCAAAATTTTACAACTCTCATATGAATGAGGAGACGCTATGGCTACGTTCATGACAACATTAAAGAACATTTACCGTAACTGTACTCTTAACCAAAAACGCATGGGAGAGCGGTGTAAAACACTTTGTCGTATTGAACCTTTGGAAGAACGTACTTTATTAAGTGCAGTCAGTATGGCGACAAACCCTATACAGACGGAGAATCCGTGGGACAGTCCAAGCGCAATCATTGAATCAGCTTCGCTTTCAACGTCCACTCCAACTGTAAATTTTTCACTTGCCAACAATTCCAATAATTCATCATATTTTGTTGAAGAAGGGGATGATTTAGAATTGACTTTGGTACGTGATAATACGGAAGGAAGCGTTACTGTTTTCTATGTTGTTGATGATTATTCATCTACTAGTTGCCGTGCTGGAGTTGATTTTAATAGTACCGCTAATTACTCCAATCCTGCTGCGGTTACGTTTGCAGATGGTAGTGATACTGCAACCATAACAATTAGTACAACAGACGATGTTTTTATTGAGAATCCCGAATATTTTAACGTTTCGTTGATTTATTATCCAAATTATTATTCATGTGACTATGTGCTTAATTCAAGTGCCGCTACTTCGATTTCTTGTACAATTGAAGATAATGATGACTGGAGTGTTTCGGTAACTCAAACAGGCGAGAGCATGTACGAAATGAACGGAACAGCTTCAATGGGAAATAATTACTCTCTCTCAAATCCTAAATTTACAATTAGCCATACAGGAATAACGGATCCGAATGATTCCTATGCTCCTGAGTTAAAGGTATTTTTCAATCTTTCAGGAACTGCCGTTTCTGACGACTATGATTTATGCCGAGATAGAATTTCTTATTCCAAATATTATAATACTTACAATGAATTTAGTTTTAATGGAGAAAATTCTTTTGATTTATATGTAAATCCTTATAATAATGCAAATGAAGAAGATGACGAGACCGTTATATTAACACTCATTACGAATCCTAATTCTTGGGGAGATGCTGGCAGTAATTACCAAATTTCAGGCACAACCTCTAAAACGATTACGATTTTGGACGACGACCATTTTGATATAACTATCGAAGCGGTTGACAATATCACGACCGAGCGAATAGAGGAAGGGGATAAGGATTATGGATATTTTAAGGTTTCTCGTGTTGCCAATGATAATCGAACTGTATTGGATACAACCTATCAAGTATCTGTAATGCTTGAAGGGGACAGTATGGTACAAGGCAATGTCATTCCAGGTACCTCATTATATTGCGCAACACTTAATACAGATTACGAATATAGTGTAACTCCTCTTGACTCGAATGATGATACGAATTATATAGCAGGCATCACTACAAGCACAAACAATTCCTACTACGATTCGAATAATTTTTATATTGGTTCTTCTTACAATTTATATGCTAATATTTCATCCGGCAAAAATGAAGGTCTAATTCGGGTGAAAGCGGATTTTGATTGGGATGATGAGGGTGAGTTGTTTAATGGTACAAATCTCAATAAAGCCTATACTCAAAGTGGAGAATTTGTTCAATTAACTGTAAAAAGTGCCACGTGGGGATCTAATGGAAATGCAACATTTAATTCTAGCGGTGACAATAAAACTGCGAGTATTGAAATTAAAGATGGTGCGATATTCCAGCTTGCTCCTGAAAATGGATACGAATTATTCAATTCCCAAAATTCTGTGATTCGTCACAATTCAGACGATGATAATCGAGATGGTATAGTGGATAAAGTAATTCCAGAAGACTATGTTTCTCCTATCTCTAATGCTGTTGCCATGACACAAGCACCGACATTGGAGATTGAGAATGAAAACGATTTGGTACGTACCCGTATGGCTGTTGGTTTGGAATATATTCCTGCTGGTTATGAGTTAGATGTTTATTTTGCATGCTCCCAATTAAATATCTGGTCACATGAAACAAAAGGCAATAAACTTTTAAATGGAGTTAAGGTTGATAATCGAACGACAGAAGCGACTCGAATGGCGTTATTAACTTCGAACAATTCGAATTTTATAACGAATGTTTTTGTGGAATCGCCTTCTCAATATAGTGGTAATCTCAACCTGCATACGGAAATTTATGACGAGGATAGTAATTGTCAAAGTAGCTATTCAGAATCTGTGAGTTTTATGCCTATTTCACTTAATCCATATACGCCGGATACGACATATATTGATCCCATGATTCTTCCTGACGCAACGTGGAGAGATAATGGGGTGGGAATTCGACGTAATCTGGATAGTGACGAGACACAAAATGAAAATGATTTAATACGGGTTAATCTGGAATTTGATTTAAGAACTTACAATTATACCTATCATTTAGTACGTTCATCATCGAATCTGGATCTTTGGAAAAATGCTCAGGGGACAGATGGATATACTTTCAATGAAAATAATGAAGTTCGGTTAAATAGTCCCTGTGATGTTTGGGTTGAATATACAAGTTCGGGTAATACCGTAGAAACTTTAACATTTGAAGTTCGCTTTGGAGATACTCTGGTTTACGAGGAAGAAATGGAATTTCGTCCTTTCAATGGAATAACAATGGCATTTGTTGGGGAATTGGCAACTGCCGGTGATAATGTCGCTTCCCCAGGTATCAATGATTGGGTAATCCAAGAATTGCAAGCTGGTTACGATGTTCATGTTTGGGATGATGGGTATGATTTTTTGGCAGCAACAAGTAATCCTGACTGTAATGCGATAGGAGAAGGACGAGCATTTGATGAATTATGCGCAGCAATTAATTTGAGAGGTCAAACGAATGTTGCTCTTGTTGGTCACAGCCATGGAGGAGGATCTGTTTACCATCTATCACGTAGAATGGCATTTGATGGACAGTATAATGCAGAATTAGAAAGAACGTTTGATAATAGAATTACTCAAAATTATCAATTAAAATTCACATCTTATATTGATGCGGTTAGAAATGATCATGATCTTGCACTAACCAGCGAAGCTCGTTTGCCAGTTGGTACGAGTTACCATTTGAATCAATATCAAACTGTTCCATGGTATTATCAATTAACAGATTCTTCCCTCAGTAACGGCACCGTTGTTATTGGGGCTGAGAATTGGGATAGAACTGGTTTGGGTGTAAATCATGTAAATATTGATGAAAATCCTCAAGTATTAGAGTTACTTAAAGTTCGTTTTGAAGCGCACATGATTCGATAAGGAGACTATACTATGTATAAATACTGGTTTCGGGCATTGTTTACCTTACTATTGGCCTACGTTCACCTTTGTGGACCTTATTGGGGTATGTTTGTTGCTCATTATTCACGTCAAAATGAGCTTGGTATATTGGGCGTTTTAGGAGCTGGATTTGCTGGAATATCTTGGAAGATATTCGGATATTTGGCATTAATTTTATCCATCTATTGCATTATTGTGGCTCTGTATGCGCCGAGTGATAAGGTTTTTACAAAATTGTTTATATTTTTAATCGCACTGTTATCCCTGTACCTGCTTACTCTAGGCGATACGTTGAAGGGTTTCCCCTTTGGTTAAAGAACGTCACATTTCATTAGGAGAAAACATTATGAAAAAATACTTGCGTCCGATAATGGTAGGATTGGCGTTGCTTGGACCGTTTATGTATTGGGGAGCTATGTACTACTTCTCACTTGCAACGAAGGATACTTCTTTCGTAAAAGATTTACCTTCGTTGCAGGCTGTTGCGCTTCTTGTCTTTATTTTTTGGGGGGCTCTGCTTGCAACTCCAATCGGTCTTTTCAGTTCCATCATGTACATTGTGATGATGGAAAACAAAAATAAGAATTGGTGGAAAGTTGTACTGGTTAGCCTGCTGGGAATCGTGAATCTTCTCTCTGTTTATCCGATTTTCTGGTTGATTTGCCACTTGTTTAGATAGAGAATATTCAAAAATCCCCTCATTTTTAGTGAGGGGAGCTTGTTTTTTAAGTAATCGTTGATTAGGTCGTCTCCCAATTAATTAGCATTGCTTACAGAATTATTTGAATCAGATATGATACGGTAAAGGAGGAATAGAATGTTTCGTTTTACACCTTTTAAGAGCTGGTTTTGTAGCGTACTCGCTTTATTACTGGTTACTGTGTATATTTGGGGACCCTATTTTGGACGTATGTTCATTATGGGGTCGAAAGTGCCGGTACTCCAACTATTCGGGTGTCTGTTGTATCTCGCTTCCGTTTATTTATTTGGAGAAATCAGTGTTTTGCTTGCCATTTATTCACTCATTTTATTTGCACATACGCCCAATGAAAAGTTTTTCACGAAAATGTTTACACTTTTACTTGCATTCTCCGTGCTCGGATTGTATGTTTATACTAAAGTGTTTTTTCGCTAATTTACATTTAGGAGAAAATATCGTGAAAAAGTACTTGTGGCCGATATTGGTTTGGTTGGCGTTACTGGGGCCGTTTATATTTTTTGGAGCACATGTTTTGCTGTTTAAATCATTGGAATATGCGATGATGGTGGAGAAACCGTATCCTCCGATATGGGATAGATTGAATATGGTACTTGTTATCTGGGGTCTCTTTGTTGCGGCTCCAGTCGGTTTTTTGAGTTCTGTCACCTATATTGTGTTGTTGGAAAATAAGGATAAGAATTGGTGGAAAATCGTACTGGTTGGTCTGCTGGGAATCGCGAATTTTCTTACCATTTATCCGATTCTCTGGTTGATTTGCCACTTGTTCGGATAGAGAATGGAATTAAAATCCATTACCGGGAGACGGCGTGTCGTGCGTCGTCTCTTTTTTCGGAGTAGATGTTTTCTTGGGGTATACGCTAAAAAAACGGAATTTTCATGGAAAATACTTGACATCTCTGGCGAGTATGATAAAATGAACGGGGTCATGGAAAGAATTCATGAGAGATTTTAACCCGTATTTTCTCCGACAGGCACGAATTATGTCGAATATCCCTTTTATTCAGATCGATGAGTCCCGGTGCGTCCGGTGTGGTATGTGTATCCGGGACTGTTTTCCGAAACTCCTCACGACCGGCGAAAATATGCTTCCAACATTCATTCCCGGCGGCGCGGAACGCTGTTTTCGGTGTCAGCACTGTATGGCGATCTGTCCGCGTGGCGCGTTTTCTTGGAATGGTCTAAATCCTGCCGACTCGTATAGGCTGGGTAAGTTGCCGACGCCGGAGGAAATGGCGAGTCTTCTGCGTGCGCGACGGAGTGTGCGTGCGTATCAGCGGGAGGATGTAGAGCCTGAACTGTTTCAGATTCTCCGGGAAAATACGCGTTTTTCTCCGACTGGCTGTAATGACCATCGGCTATTTTTCGCGTACTCTGAGACGCGTGCCGTGACCGATTCATTCCGTGAGATGGCTCGAAAAAAGGTTCTGGAAATGATAGAATCCCAGACGCTGCCCGCGTCGATACAGCATTTTACCGCACTGAAACCTGCGTTGGAAAGTGGAGCGGATATTTTCTTCCGAAACGCTCCGCATTTTGTGGCGGTAGCCGTCCCGCCGGAGTCGAAAGATGCGCACATCGACCCGTATATCGCGGCCACGCAGTTTGAGTTACTGGCCGTCTCGCTGGGGCTGGGGACCTGCTGGGGAGGGATGATAACGGACCTCTTCCACGCCGACGCAGAATTCTGCGCCCGACTAGAGATTCCGAAAACGCATGAACTGAAAATCGTCCTGCTTTTTGGGTATCCTTCAGTTACCTATGCCCGCGCGACACAGCCGGAAGAGTGTCCGTATGTGACGCTAAAAAACGTGGATTAAATACGGCCGAAAAACGTGAATTAAATATCAGATTAAACATTTCCCTTTTCCATTTTCAGTACTGGACACCTATTTTGACACATTTTCATCACCAAAAACTCGCTAACGGTCTGACCATTATCGCGGAGGAACTCCCTTTCGCACGGTCGCTGTCCCTCGGTTTTTTTGTACGCTGTGGCTCGCGGCATGAAACGGTCGAGAATGCGGGAATTAGCCATTTTCTGGAGCACATGATTTTTAAGGGAAGTCCTCGACGCTCACCGCAGGATGTAAATCGAGAATTCGACGCGCTGGGGATTTCATTTAACGCATGTACTGCTGAGGAAATGACCGTTTTTTATGCTTCGCTGTTACCGGAATTTTTGGAACCGTGTGTGGAAATTTATGCGGATATTCTGCGTCCGGGAATCCGAGAAAGTGACTTTCGCGCGGAAAAAGAAGTGATTCTGGAAGAAATAGAGATGTATGAAAATGAACCGCCATACAGTCTCGATGATCGATTACGCCAGACGTTTTTCGCGGGGCATCCGCTCGGAAATCCCGTTCTTGGAAACGTAAAGAGCGTCCGGAAATTGACTTCTGCACGTCTGAAAGCGTGGTGGCAGGAGAAATATTCTCCGGAAAATATCGTCCTGTGCGCATGTGGGAAAGTTGATTTTCTGGAACTCGTGCGACTTGCGGAAAAATACTGTGGAGCATGGGAAAACTCACCGAAAATGGAACGTTTGGCAGAAACTGAAAGCACAGGAAAAGCGGAACGCGCGAGAAGTTGGCGAGATGTTCTCTTTTCTACGAAAAAAACGCCGCAGGAAACTGTCGTAGAGGGACTTTCTGAGCAGGAAACGTCTCCAATTTCGCTGACATTACCCACTCCGGTTACGCCGAAACTCGGTTTCGAAACGTTTCAGCACCCGGAAGCGACGCAGCTGTATTTTTTGTCGTGTAGTGCCAGCTCTGTGGCGGAATACCGTCAGCGACTTGTCGGACGGCTGATCGCGTCCATTCTCGGTGACGATGCAGGAAGTCGGCTTTACTGGGAATTCGTCGACTCCGGACTGGCGGAATATGCGGTTCTCGGATTTACCGACTTCACCGATGCGGGCTTTTTTAACACTAGTTTATGCTGTGAACCGGAAAAAGGCGCGGAAAACTGGGAGAAACTGGAGAAAATTTACCGAAATGCAGAAGAAGGTGGGATTACAGAAACGGAACTGGCACTGGCGAAAAATCGAATCGCGACCGCAACGGTTCTGGGAAGTGAAAAAGGCTGGAACCGGATTTTTGCGGTAGGCGGTGACTGGACCACCGAAGAAACGTATCATACCGTTCAGGCGGAAATCGACACGCTCCGATCCATTACGCTAGAGGAAATTAACGCGATTCTTGCGGATTATCCACTCACACGGTCACTCACATTTCAGATCGGTCCGTGAAAAAAAAGTTTATAGAATGGTGGAATGGAAGAAGGGTTAAAAAGATTTATCCGTGGAGAAATTTTCTGTGAAGAATTTATCTACAGAAAAGAGAGAACTCTACAGATTAATGGGTGACGTGCGGAAAAAAGAGTTCACCCCACATTTTTAGACGCGGGGTGAAGAAACCATCTAGGTTGGCGACCTTACGGAAAATGATAATTTAACGGTAATCCAATCATCATTTTACCGCGATTTTATAAAGTTTTACATGAATTTTCCCGGCATATAACCGCCACGTTTCAGATTCCGTTCACGCCGTAACCGCATCGTCTCGACCGTTCCGTCATCTGTCGGTGCTGTCTCGAGAACTTTCTTCATCAGGAACGTTCGCCGAATGTCCTCTTCACGCAAGTTCGGATCATCCTGTGTCCGAATCAGTACATATTTATCATACATATCGCGTAAGTCTGACGCGAAAAGGTCCTCGTCCAGAATCTCACGAAATTTCTCATCTCCGTGAATCACGTCATACCAGATCTGAAACGCACGGTCATAATTCGCGACTGCCTGACGTAATTCGTTATTCTCGTACATTTTATCCGCATCATAAACGAGTTTCCGTGCCTCAATAATTTCCGGCAACTTCTCCAACTCGCCCCGAAGATTCCAATATTCATAATTCACAATCATACGGTAACGCCGAACGAGTTTCGCCTGCGCGTCGGCTGCGTCGAGCTGTTTCGCGATTTCCTGTCCCTTCTTGCGTTTTTCCATCGGTAGGTTCTGCGCCCATTCATCGTTGGAGACCTTAATTTTCGCTTCCGCCTCGCTCGCCAAGTTCTGCATTTCGGCTGACCGGGCTTCAAGCGGAATATTCAGCGCATTCCGTTCTTCCTGCGTCAGTCGCGCACGCTTGATGTTTACTAGGTGCTCATATTTTCCTGGTGAAAGCGCGTCGAGTTCCTTACGCCGTGTTTCCACGAGTGCTTCCATTTCCTCCTGTTCCACCAACTTCATCGGCTCGCCAAACGCAGAGTTCAGCGACAGTCCACCGAATCCCTTCCATTCATTATTAAACATATTCCATGCCGTCTGTGCGCTTTCCGCCACTCCGCCCGAATTCCCTGACGGACTGTTAGCGTACACAAAATTTCCGTCCTGTTCCAGATTGTCCGCATAATATCCCTGCGCCAGAGGTGCATAGGAGAAAAATAGTGTCGGACTAATCGTCTGGAGGTCTACACCTTTCTCGACGTGAAGTGTTTCCGTCTGTTTATACCACCATTTTCCGACGAGCCAACTGTCACGCTTTCCGACCGGGAACAGATTTACATCCGGGACCGGTGCGTCTTTATCATTCTTGTACAACTCACGGAAATATTTCCGCTCGTCGGACTTTCCGATTTTCTGCGACGTGGTCCAGCCGACGTCCCACATGACGCGAATCGAGCGCGGATTATAGAGCGTACCACGTTCCAGAAAATTCAGTCCCTTCTTCACCCAAAAATATCGGTCCTGATAATTATCCTGTTCCACGGAGATATTATATGCGAGATTCCACCCCTGAAAACGCCACACCGTCTCCAGATTCGGGTTCAACACGATTAACTGATTCAGCGTAGCGGCAAGATTCGTCCAATCCTTCTTTTTCTTATATTCGTCCGCTTTCTGCCAGAGTAACATCTGCGCGATGCCGTCCATACCGAAAGTGCCAAGACGCATGGTTTCCGCTGCCATGTTGATCTCCCCCAGATCTTTAATATCGGCAGCCTGTCCGCGACGCTGATGTTCCAAAAAGCCACCAACCGACGTTTCCGATGCTGGCTGACTGAGCCAGTAAATCGGAAAAATCAGGGCGATAATACACCCTAAATAAATCATCTTATTCCGAAACGGTCGGCTATGAACTGATTGAGGAGCGCTCATACACAATCTCCGTGATTATTGAGGTTAAAAATTATAAGGGTAATGACGGTATGTTTAACCAGTCTAACGCCATTTCTGTAACAGCAACATACCACTGTCGCTCGCTACTACACGTTTCCGCAAAATACTGCGACATCTCAAAAAATCTCTGAATCTGTTCTGGTTCAGGTTTGTAACTCGCTTTATAGGAATCCTCTACCATTTTGCGAAAAACATCTATAGTGAGAGGAATTATTGTTGATTTTCCGCCATCATACTCAATATTCAGTTTTTGAAGACCATAAAAATGAGCAATGACGTTATCGTTTATCTTTGGAGCGATAAAAAGACAATAAGTTGGTTTCTTTATCGTCTTTTTCCAGTTCGCTAAATGACGCGATACTGGTTCACCCTCCATTTCATATTGTTTGGCGCCCGAGGCCATTGTAACTTCGACGCACAACGCAAATTCGCCGTAATCACAGACAATATCAGGTACATTTCCTAGCGCGGTTGACATGGGCTGACCAAAATCATCAAATTTCAGATTCGCCTTAACCTCTCCTCTGTCAAGCAGCGTCATTGCACGCCAAACATTCCACTCCAACATCAACGGCGTGTCATAAAATTGGTCTTTCGCAATCTGCGTGAAGGTATTTTGAACATCGTCAAATTGATGATAATCTTTTAATTCTTCAATTTGTTTCGACAAAATCCGTTCAGTTCTCTTTTTTCGTAGCTTTTCCCACTGCGTTTTTAAACTGTCCAGTGGAGCTTCGTCATTTATCGAAATATCCGGAAATTCCGTCGTCAATTTTCCTAATAGTAACTCTCGATTATCCGTCAACAACACTGGCTGTCGTTCATTTCCTAAATAATCAATATAGGATTGTTCTTCATTAAAATCCCTCGGTTTTCTATCCACCGTCGTCAGGAAATAATCAACATCGGAAATCCGATCAGGCGCAATAGAAAGACTTTTCCCTATTTGCGACACATTTACCATTCCAGTCGCACGTAAGTAACGCACGCAAGCGTCCGCATAATCGCGTAAATTCTTCGCTTTAATATTTAGAAAATTATTAGTGGATTTATCCTTACTCTCTCGCGTTTCCGTCTTTCCGAGCGCGATTTCTTCTTTATAAATTTCACGTAACTCTTTTTCTAAATAAGCTTTCATGAAATTCTTGTAACTACCAGAATTTTTAGCTTTTTCTTGACGAAAACATTCGATTTTCTCAACGATTGCGTCAAATAAGTGGTAATCCACAAGTTGTAAACCAAATATTTGCAATTCGTCAAATTTCAGCGAACCAAAATGACGAATCAAGCGAAAAATTTCCAAATACGGTTTTACATTAAAACGAGCGGCGTTTTGGGTTGGTCGATGATACGGCGATGGGAGCTGAAATTTTAAAAGTTGCCGTAACAGTATTTCTTCTTTTTGTGAAGATGAAGTCCACACCTTCCCTGCCGGTGTGAGCACTATACTTGGCGACAATGCAACGAATCCTAACGCTTTCGGTCCCCTGTTAATTCGATCTCTGGCGCTAAATCCGGGGTCTTTTTCACCTTTTCCTTGAAAATTCGAATTTTTTGCCAAAATCTCCATAAATCTTCTTTGAGAATCTTTATCCCATTTTTGACCCGTAAAATTTTTTACCAACAATTCTATTTCCGGAATCATCTTAACGGGCGTACGTGGAGACGTCACCATAAACAGTGTTTTTCCTTTTATTTCTCCCATACCCATCTCCTTATACCAATTGTTCGCTAAATACATATGGTTTTACATAATCCACCGCGTAGTTCGCTACCAAAATATGCATCGCTGATGACTTAAATCGGTTTCTGATGTTCACTGCATACGCTTTTTCATATTCGCCGACAATCATGTCACCATATAATTTCTCCGTTAACGGCGTCCGTCCAATTACCATAAGCGTTTTACACGTCAGTTTCTTTATCTCTTCCGCCAACTCTTCATGACAATCATCATTAAATCCGTCCTTATATTCCTCATTACCATAATCCGAAAAAATACAATCATACGGAGGATCCAAAAACATAAAATCCTCTGAAGTCGTCATCTTAAAAATTTCTTTATAATCCGTATTATAAATTTCAGCGTTCGACAACAATTTACTATGTTGCGCCGTCATGAGCGACGTATTCAAGTGAGTATAACGACCAAAAGGAACATTAAACTCACCGCGCGCGTTATAACGTATCATGCCGGAATACGCAGTCTTATTTATGAAAAAATACAAAAGCGCTTCCGAATAGCGAGCTTCTGTAATTCCGTTAAACATGTCGCGTAAATGATAATACAACGTTTCATTTTTGTCTTCTACGCGCTCTTCCGGAAATTGGCGTTTCAGCATGTCAAAATCCTTCCGATTCGCCTCATATATTTTTTCAATTTCATCAAGTTCTTGCCGAAGCGTCGGATAATTATCACGCACTCCTCTATAAAATGTCATCAACTTAGAGTTTATATCATTAATAATAGATTTTTCAGGACATAAATAGAAAAACAACGCTCCCCCGCCAAAGAACGGTTCAACATACCGCCCGGAGTATTGCGGAATATAATCAATAAAAGATGGAATCTCTTTAGATTTCCCACCTCTGTATTTAACAAGCGGTTTCATCAATATTTCTCACTTTTCCCACAAGCGCGAATACATCTATCTTCCATTCTCAATCAGACATATTTAATTATACTAGAATCCCTCTTTTTTGTCAAGGGTCGTAACCGCTTCCGAATAGAGATTTAATCTGTATTTCTCACTCTAATCTCTGAAAAAGGAAAAGAATACACGCAAAAAATAAACATAAGGTGATACATGCAAGTAAAACACATCTTTTTCCCACTTTTAATTGATTTTTCATCTCGGAAGTGGAAAGTCCAAAAAGATGGAGAGTATAAATCCACACTTTCGCGACGGCGACAAGAATGATTGCAAAAATGATTCGATTCACCGATTCGTTAAGAGATAACGTATCCATCCAGTAGTTTTTGTCAAGCAATCCCTGATAATTACACGCAATAAAAATCGCAACAACGTTAAAATAGATTAGACCAAGAAGATTATACAGGAGAATCAGTTTTTGCGTTTTTTTCTCATTCATGTTGTTTCTCCTGATTTTTATTTTTTACTAATAACCGATTTTAACCTCCCCTTTTAGCCTGTATATTTCATACAGTCCTGAAAGAAACATACCCTCGACCGCGTAGCGGTCAAATATAATAGCAGTGGGTGTCAACCCACGGTAAATGGACAATAAAACACAATTCTCCCCCTCCCCACGCCTTCGGCGTGGGGAGGGGGATGGGGGTGGTACTAAACGCTTTCCGTGGGTTTACATCCACGGCTATTACATATCACCCCTCTGGGGTGATATGTTTCGACAATGAACCCTAAAACACACTGTGTAAATGATTCCCCCTTCAAAAACCTTTTGATAGCGACTGCGTCGCAGATTTTCATTTTATTTATTTCTTTTTACAGCAACCCATACGCTTTCAGCGTGTTGACGAGCGACTGTTCCTGTTTCTCATCAAGCGGCGTGAGCGGAAGACGCATTTCGCCGGTGTCCATGCCGAGAAGTTTCATGGCGGCTTTTACCGGAATCGGATTCGTCGCCAGACTCAGCATATCGCGACAAAGCTGGAACGTTTTGAAGTGCCACTTCCGTGCCGTCTCCAGATCACCCGCCAAAACCGCGTTGCACAGGGCAATCATATCCTGCGGAACGATGTTTCCCACGACGGAAATGATACCTTTTGCGCCGACCGCCATGTGCGGGAGCGTCATGCTGTCGTCGCCACTGAGAACGGTTAAATCGGTCTGCGCCATAATCCGCGACGCCTGGTCCATCGAGCCAGTCGCTTCTTTCACCATCTTGATATTCGGAATTTCCGCCAGTCGGATAATCGTTTCCGGTTCAATATTCTTCGCGGAACGACCCGGAATATTATACACACAAATCGGCATACTCACAGATTCTGCCACCGTCTTGAAATGCTGATAGAAACCTTCCTGCATCGGTTTATTATAATACGGAGCCACCAACAACGCGGCGTCCGCGCCCGTGTTTTCTGCCCAACGCGTGAGACGAATCGCTTCGGCAGTGCAGTTCGAGCCGGTTCCAGCCATGACTTTACACCGACCGTGAGCGGCACGCACAACCGTCGTGATGACTTGTTCATGTTCCTCGTGAGTGAGCGTCGGCGATTCCCCCGTCGTGCCAACCGGAACAAGACACGTCACACCGGAACGAATCAGAAATTCCGTGTTCCGTTCGAGTGCCTCGTAATCAACTTTATCATTCTTGAACGGCGTCACCATCGCAATGGAAAGACCAGCATATTCTTCTGCGCGTGTTTTCATAAATTTTATTCCTGTGTGAATTCTATATATACTGATTCCACTTGAAAATTCAGGGAAGGCGATCCTTCCAGTTGCCGTTTCAGCAACGCGAAACGACGGAAAAACGGAATTTTATAGTGTGTCGGGTATATAAATAGTGTGAATATGAAGTAGTCACAACCTGACGCTGACTTTTCTGGAATCGGAGGCAATTTCACGGAAAGTCTGGCCACGTCTTCAATTTCTCTATAAACCTATATTATACCCCGTTCAGAAGTTAGCTCAAGGGGGGGAGGGGTGAAATTACTGAATATTCATGATGAGTAGATGAATACGGTATTTTTTTGTGCATTTTGTGTTTTTGGTAAATTTTACGGATTCAGGCCCGGCCGACTGTTCCGTGGTACGACTGGTGGCGGAACAAGATCCGATTCCATCTGTTCTAGTGCCATATTTAGCGCAGGTAATGGACGCTGGGAAATTTCTGGATTCTGGAGCGGTCCTTTCATCGTGATGAGTAACATCTGGCGCCCTGTCGCGTGAAGTAGGGGACTGATAATCGGAATTCGGTGTTCATTTCTGCCCATGACACTATAAAACACGAGTTTTATCTGACTCTTGAAATCCATTTCACCTTTCCCGATAAGACTGAATGCGTCTCCGTAAAAGTCGATCTGGTCGAAATAAATATGATTTCCCTCGATATGGAATTTCATGTCACTCGAGCTGAAACCTGTGTCGTTAACTTCCTTGAGGGATAGTATTTTCAGAAGCGACATCATGACAGATAGCTTATAAATATCCGCGTCGGCAAGATGAAATTCTCCCTTTCCACGTAATGTGTGCATGGATGAGTCCGTCCCGGTCAACGTGAGAGAACCGAACATTTTTCCCTTCAGTTGGTCGTTTCCTGTAAGGTAGGCACAATTTTCTAAATGTCCGTTGGTCAGGACGATGTGGCTCTGGAATGTGGATGGATAACCGAATTGGACCGCGACTGCACCGTAAATGTCACCGCCAATGAAATGGGCGCTTAACGACCGCGCCGCAGGGGGACGGGAAGGCGAGGAGGAGGGGGAATGGACGGTATTCTGCATAGAATTCGGATTCTGCGCTGGATTCTGTGTTAGATTTAGTGCTGGA
>JAUNAI010000510.1 GCA_030527705.1 Planctomycetia bacterium
TCTTGAAATCCGGATCACCAAGCGGATTCCCAGCCAGGCAGGCATGGGCGGCGGTATGGGCGGCTTCATGAACTCTGGCGAAGCTCTGAAACGTGCAGCTGCCATCAATAAAGCTACCGGCGGTGCCTTCTTCAACGTAAAAGATGAAGTGAAGCCGGCGAAAGCTAAGAAAGCCACCAAAAAACTGTCTGCGAAAAAGTGCGATGAGTTCTTCTCCGCGATGGAAAATGCGGATGAAGCGAAACTGGCTGAGAATCAGGCGAAAGTCCGTGAAGTGGTCCGTCAGCTGAAAAAAGACAAGAAATTCAGTGACGTCATCGTTTTCATTGAATCCGCGATTATTCATAATCAGATTCAGCCGTGGATGTATGAAACCCTCGCGATTGCGATGGTCATGGATAACCGTCCGGCGGAAGATGTGGAGCGTGCATACCTGTCCGCTCTGGAATTCTGTGAAGACCCGAACCAGATGCTTCTGATTGGAACCTTCATGGAAAACCTGGGCTATAATGACCGTGCGTTGGCGATTTATAAGGAACTCGGACAGCTGTTCCCTGCCTCTCCGGAACCGTTCACGTTCGCGCTGAATCTGGCGCGTCGGCCGGGCGTCGATAATCTTGACATGATAAAGTGGGCATCGTTGGGTCTTCTGCGTCTTGAAGTCGAGGCAGAACGGAAACCGGACTGGGACGGTGCGTTACTCAGCGCGAAAGCTGTCGTGGCTCGTCTGGAAGTTGAAGGAAAAGCCGACGAAGCGAAAGCGTTCGAGAAAGAAATGGAAAACGCTCTTCAGCGCGACTGTGTCGTCTCCGTCACATGGACCGGCGACGCAGATGTGGACCTGTTCGTCGAAGAACCGAACGGCTCGCTCTGTTCCTTCATGAATCCTCGTAGTGCGGGTGGTGGTTTCATCGAATCCAACGCCTACAACAAGGATAACGGACGTGATAGCTCAACGAAAGCGACCGAGAAGTATATCTGCTCGGAAGGTTTCCCGGGAATGTATCGCGTTTTCGCGAAACGTGTCTGGGGTGAAGTGACCGGTGATAAAGTGGTCGTAGAAGGTACAATTCACTATGGAACCGGCGAGCAGAAGACCATTAAAATGGCGATTCCGCTTGAAAATGATACTTGCTGTGTCGAATTCGCGCTTGACGAGGGTCGTCGCACGGAATCGCTCCAAGAATCGAAAATGAACACGGCTATCGCTCAGGCGAAAGACGCGCAGATTTCTCAGAAACTCTTCCAGAACGTGGACCAGCACGCAATGGCGAGTTACAGTTCCAGTGGTTCCTCGAATTATCTGCCGTATTTGACCTCCAGTGCGGTCGGTTATATGCCGGTTATCTGGGTGTTGAAACCAGGTACGACGTACGGTGCCACGGGTGTTGTGTCGGCTGACCGTCGTTATGTGCGTATTTCGGTTGCGCCGTCCTTCTCCAGCATCGGAAAAGTTACCGTATTTAACTACGTGTCTGGTGAAGGTAGCTCCTATGACCACGGAAGTGGTATGGGTAGCGGTGGCGGTGGCGGTGGTAATAACGGTGGCGGTAACTTCTAACCCCAGCGTAATTAAAAACGTCATCACAAGATGTTAGAGAAACGGGAGGCAGCATGGACTGTCTCCCGTTATTCTTATTATAATTATAAA
>JAUNAI010000163.1:0-5093 GCA_030527705.1 Planctomycetia bacterium
CGTGCATTTAAAATTAAATTGAGGCATTCTCCTGTTTCTTATTTTCTTTTTTCTGCACCTCAATCAGAATTGCTGGAGCGTTTTCTATGGAAAGGACACGGAAAAGATAACCGTTCCACTCACAGATTTCTCCCGTCTGTGGCATATGCTGTAATTCGTCGGCCAAGACTCCTCCAATGGTGCTGATTTCTAGGTTTTCGGGAATCGTTAAATCGAAATATTTACAGAATTCCCGGACGGTATAAAGGCCCGACACTTCCCAGACGCCGTCTTTTAGAGATTGAATTGGCGGACGGTCTGTAATCTGGAACACTCGCTCGGAATTCTGCGCGAACAGAGTTTCCATGATGTCTGAACGTAAGATAACACCGGGAGTCGCGCCATATTCATCGATGACGACGGCAATATTTTTGTTTTCTGAGTGTAAAAGGTCGAAAACTGCGGAAACAGGTTTATTCCAGAGCACGTATAAAACATCTTCTGCATATTTTTCCAGTTCAGTTTTTACCGAAGCCGGAATTTTAGGAAGGTGTTCCATTAAAAGGACTTTCGAAATAACATCATTATCCTCACTTTCTTGAATAAAGACCTTTCCAAGCGTGCGATTCACATCTCGAAGATCTTCTAGCGAGACGGGTGGCGTGAAAATCGGAAGAAGTCGGCGTGGGCGCATCATCTCCTCGGCCGTAATTTCCGAGAGAGAAACGAGTGAGCGAAGAAGTTCCTTATCCCGTGGTGCGGAGGTGCGTTTCCCACTAGAGAGCGTGACAGCACGGTCTATATCCTCCAGCTCCAGAAGTGGTTCCGGTTGAAAATTCGGAAGGAAAAGTCGGAGAGAAAGGTCTTTCGCAAGTCGTAAAAAAGGCAAAATAGGTTTACACACCCATGTAATTCCGAGAAGCGGAAAGGCGGCTACTTTTGCGATTGTATGCGGAACGAGAACTGCGATGGCCTTCGGCATGAGTTCACATAGGATAATCATCACTAGAAGAGCAGTGATACTCAGCGTTCCAGCAAGCGTTGCGTTCTCCTTCTGAATTTCGAGTGTGACGACTGAAACGATCGCGAAAAAGGACATATTCGCGACTAGATTGGCGAAAAGAAGCGCGATAAGAAGCTGGTCCGACTTAGCCATTAATTGGGCGATAATCCGTTCCGTCGCACTTCCGTTTTTCATAGTTTTCAGTTGTTCCGTGGAAAGAGAGAAGCAGGCGGACTCGGCCGCGGAGCAAAAAGCCGACACGCACATTAAACCGAGAATCGTGGGAAGCCACGGTAACAATTCGGACATTTCAGGTTCCTTAAAAAGTGTTTATAGGAGGCGATTCTGATTCCACTTGGAAATTCAGGGAAGGGCGTTCTTTCCGGTAGTCATTTCAACATCGCGAAACGACGGAAAAGCGAAATATTATAGTGCGTCGGGTATAAATTGTGTAAATTATATTTTTACCCGATTCTGCGACACAAGACGCGTCGCCTCCCAATTATTTGCGAAACATTTTCATTATAGCAGTTTATTTCGATTTTTCAACAGGGAATGAAGAAAAATCGGAAACTTTTTCCGAAAAAAAACGTTTTTTCTGTGGAGGCGTCTTGAAATTCCGAGAGTTTATAATATAATAAAGATGAAAAGTTACTGTGAAGGTAACGTTTCTGGATTTTATACTGATACCACATGAAAATTCAGTAAAGGACGGGCTTTTCGGTGGTCATTTCTGCAACATGAAATGACGGAAAACGGAATTTTATAGCGCGTCGGGTATAAATCTCCATTAACCCACCTGAAAGGAAAGATGATATGAGTTTTAAAGGAATGCACACGGTTTTTTCCGCACTTCGGCATTTTGCGTTTCTACTGTTTTTTACCGTGACGGCGATTTCAGCGGTAATCGGAGCGGCTGGAACCGTCTCGGCGATTGATTACGACGCGCTGGAAAAAGAGCTTCAGGCGCGTGCGAAAGAAATCGAGCCGATGCTTGTGGATAATTTCTGTATCCTGCCGCCGATTGAAAATCGGGAATTCTGGGAAAAAATGGCGAAAGAGCCTAGTTACAAAAACGTGATTAAGCGCGTCGAAAAAGAGTGTGAAACGCCGTTACCTGACGTACCGGAAGAGCTTTATCTACAGTTTTCGCAGAATGGAAACCGAACGAATTATCAGAATGCGTATAATGCGCGAAATCGCGGAATGGGACGCGCAGTTCTGGCGGAGTGTTTCGAAAATCAGGGACGGTTTATCCCGCGGATTGAGGAACATCTGAAAGCGTATTTCGCGGATAAAAGCTGGGTTTTACCTGCTCATGACCGGTCGCTGAAGAATTTTAAAGGTGATTATGACGTCGATCTTGTTTCCAGTGATACTGCTTGGAATTTGGCGACGATTGCTGCGATTCTCGGTGATAAACTCTCGGCGGAAGTCCGTGCGGAACTCGATAAACAGTTGGAAGCTCGCTGTTTTACGCCGTTCCGGAATAGCGTGCGGACGGGAAAACCGAAAATGTGGTGGATTCACGGAATTAATAACTGGAACGCTGTTTGTCTGGCGGGCGTAGCGGGTGCTGCGCTGACGCATATTGAGTCGCGTGAGGAACGCGCGTGGTTCCTCGCGGCCGTAGAAAAGTACATTCAGAACTCGAATCGCGGATACGCGGAGGACGGATACTGCACGGAAGGTGTCGGTTACTGGTGTTACGGTTTCGGTCATCACACGGACCTTTCGGAAACTGTGCGACGCGCGACGGAGGGAAAAATCCAGATTCTGAATCAGGATAAACTCCGAAAAGTCGCCCTTTACGGCTTCACGATTGAGATTCTCCCTGGCTTTTCACCGAGTTTCGCGGACTGTGGAATCACGGCGAAACCGACTTACAGCCTGTTGGCGCTTCTGAATCGTTATTACGGTTTCCATCTGGATGGTTATGAATATACCCTCCCGGTACGCTCGCACGCACTGACAACGACGGGAATTTACGGCACGAACCTCCCACCGTTCCCGGCAGAAAAGGAAAACGGAATGGCGACGGTCCGCGGTGAGGACGTGAAGGTGACGAATCGGACGTGGTTCCCGGAAGCGCAGATTTTGATTCTCCGTCCGGAAGGGTGGAAGGCGACGCAAGAAAATCTGAGTAACGCGAAAAAAACGCAGGAAACCATCCGGAATCTCCCCGGTTTCGCCGTCGCCATGAAAGGTGGGCATAATGACGAGGAGCATAATCATAACGACGTGGGAACCTATGTACTGATTTATCGCGGAACCTTACCGGCACTGGACCTCGGCAGTGAAGTTTACACGGCGCGGACGTTCAGTAAAGATCGGTATGTCAGCGACGTTCTGAACTCTTGGGGGCATAACGTCCCTGTCGTGGCGGGTAAGTTGCAGAATCCAGGACGCCAGTATGAAGCGACGGTTCTTGAGACGGATTTCAACGAAAAATCGGAACGGCTTCTGCTCGACCTGAAAAAAGCGTATACGGTGACGGAGTGCGAGACGCTGACGCGAGAATTCGTGTATTCGCGCGAAAAAGTTCAGTTTTCGGTGACGGACGCGGTGAAATTTTCGTCGCCACAGTCTTTCGAGACGGCGTTGGTCACGATTCAGAGCTGGAAACGGGACGGAAATAGCGTGATTTTCGGTGAGGATGAGAACGCGGTCCGTGCGGAAATCGTGGTGAAAGTGGATGGAAAAGTTACGGACGAATGGACGCTGGAAGAAGCGGGTTTCGAGGCGGATTTCAAGGCGCGCGACGTTGCGAGACGGCTGGGTGTGAAACTAAATTCTCCGGTGAAAAACGCGACGATTCGCGTGACATATACGCCGGTGAATTAATGTAACCGTTGATTAACTGGGAGGTAACGCGAGACGTGTCGTAATAACCTCCCTTATTAGCCTGAATATTTTATACTTTAAAAGAAGGTAAAAAATGTGAAAGTGTCGTAAAATACGGCATGGAACCATGATTTTTGCGAAAGGAATAATTTACATAGTATGTATTCTGGTGCGAAACGGCGTTTTAAAATTTTCCTCTTGAAAAGAGATGAATTTAAACGGATACCTATATGAAATATTCAGACTAAAAGGGAAGGTTATTAGTTAATCAGTGTGTACCTAAAACACGTCACAGAAACGACTACCGGAAGGACCACTTTTTCCTGAATTTTAAAGTAGAATTAGTATATAATGAAAATTCATTTCCCTCAACAGTCAAAAACCATAGAAATTACCGAAAAAGTCCGTCTTTCCAGTGTCATTCGCGAACATTTTGGTGATGTGTTAAATATGTCGTGCGGGGGGAAGGGAACGTGTGGAAAGTGTGTGGTCCGACTGGGTGATGGACGGACAGTGTTAGCGTGCGAGACGATTTTAAATGATGGAGCAGGGGGAGATGATAAGACGGACGCAGAGCAGGAAATGACGGTATTTCTGAACCTGCTGGACGCGGAATCTCGCTGGGAAATTCTGAATGGAGTTCTGCCGGGAGTGCTAAAAAAGGTGGAACTTGAAGAGGATTCCGACGCCGCTTCTGATGGCTTGTGTTTCGCGTTCGATATTGGAACGACGACTCTTGCCGGGTGTCTTCTGAAGGGGAAATCGGTCATCGCATCCACGTCACGCCCCAATCCGCAACGGTGTTTCGGTGCAGACGTGATTAGCCGGATCGAATATGGAATCTCTGGATGTTCTGATCTTTCTGGTAGTTCTGAACGCTCTGAAAATAAGAAAATCCGCGAGTTACAGCATGTTTTATTACAGGCCATTCATGAAATGATGGGGGAAATGCTTGGAAGGGGGGGGCTGGCATTTTCAGACGTGAAATGTGTGGTTTTCGCGGGAAATACGACGATGGAGGAAACTCTGCTGGGGCTATCGCTCGAGTCGCTCGCTACGTCGCCATTCTTGCCGAGTGAGGGACTGGGGACGGTTTTTTCGGCAGGTGATTCCGTCTGGAATGGAGAGTTTTCCGACTTGCCGAGTGAGGCGGAAGTACGTATTTTCCCGGTTATTGGCGGTTTCGTTGGCGGAGATATTACAGCGGGAATTCTGGCGGTCGCGGACGATTTAGGAAATAATTCCGAAAATAGTTCAGAAAATGATT
>JAUNAI010000163.1:5103-8631 GCA_030527705.1 Planctomycetia bacterium
GATTCAGAAAACACGGACGGTGCGTCGTTCTTGCTCGATTTAGGGACGAATGGTGAGATGGTTCTGGAAACCGTGAATGGAAAAACGGGAAAAACGGAGCGAATCGCGTGCGCGACGGCGGCTGGTCCATGTTTTGAAGGGGCGAAAATCTCTTGTGGAATGTGTGCTGAGACAGGTGCGGTAACGTGTATCGAAAATCGTGATGGCGCGTTTTTCTGTGTGACGGTTCAGAATGCACCAATTCGAGGAATATGTGGTTCTGCATTGATTGATCTAACTGCAGAATTACTTCGACTAGGGATTTTGACGGTAGATGGTCGGCTTCTGGAACCGGAAGAGGTGGTGGAAGCACTTTCGGCGGAAAGTGAACAGAAAATTCCGAGTGAGTGGGCTACGCGTGTGGTAAAAGTGGCGGTTTCTGTGGAGAATTCGACACGAGAAGATTTCTCGGTTGGGTTTCAGTTGGCACCGGGAATTACTGTCACGCAGGAAGATTTTCGTGAGTTGCAGTTGGCGGTCGGAGCAATTCGGACGGGAATTCGGATTCTATTCCGGCGTGGTGAGGTGACGGTCGATGACGTGGCGCATTTTCGGATTGCGGGCGGTTTCGGTCGGGGCATCCGTATGAGAAATGCGCAGAAAATCGGTCTAATTCCGGCAGAAATTTCCGAGAAAAAGTTGGAATTCGTCGGGAATTCGTCTCTTTCTGGAGCTGTTTTAGCGGCGGTTTCGGAACGATTCTGGACATTGGCACGGACGGTAGCCGACACGACACGCTGCCTGGACCTCGCGCTTGACCGTGATTTTTCAGATGTTTTTATGGAATCGATGTTTTGGGAAGAGTTTTAAACGATTCTACTTGAAATTTTCGTTTTCTGTTGTTTCATGTTGCAGGAACGACTGCTATACTGATTTCACTTGAAAATTCAGGAAAGGGGGGCCTTTCGGTAGTCATTTCAGTAACGCGAAATGACAGGAAAGTGAAATTTTATAGTGCGTCGGGTATAAAAAGTCTGCTTCTTCTAGAATATTAATAGGTGATTGGTTTAATGTATTGGGGACGCTCTTTTTCTGAAAATATCGGTCTCTATGAATTAAAATAGAGGTGTGTATGGTTATTTCGTGAATGTGTGATTGGGAGTGTCGTATGTCGCAACGACCGTTGGCGGTGGTGACGGGAGCGTCGGACGGAATGGGGCGTGAGTATGCACGTGCTCTGGCAGAAATGGGGAACGATTTACTGCTCGTTGCCCGTCGAGGGTACGTGTTGGACGCGCTGAAAACCGAGTTAGAGGAGAAGTTTTCTGTATCGGTGGAAACGTGTCCGATGGACTTGTCTGTGATGGAAAATATCGTGGCGCTAGAACAGAAAATTCTGGCGGAAGAACGGGTTTTATGGCTTGTGAATTGTGCTGGATTCGCTGCGGGTGGTGGGCATTTCCCAGATATTCCCGTCGAAATTGAGTCGAAAATGCTCATGGTTCACAACATGGCACCGATGCGATTATGCCGGGCTGCGCTCGTGCCGATGTCGGTGAATCTGCGTGGATATATTATTAATGTTGCCTCCGTTACGGGGTTTATCGCCTCGAACGGCGTGGTAAACTACTCCGCCACGAAAGCGTTCCTGATTGCGTTTTCGCGCTCGTTACAGTGTGACTGCGTCGGAAAAGGAGTCCTCATTCAGGCGTTTTGCCCCGGTTTCGTTCGGACGGGTTTCCACGATTCCGAAACGATGAAAAATAGTGATCTGAAAAAGCAAGTTCCTAATTTCATGTGGGATAACGCTCCGCGTGTCGTGCGAAAATCCCTCCGCGCCGCGCAGAAAAAACGGTTTCACCGCGTCGTGTTCATCCCCACGCTGTTTTACCGAATCGTGAAACAGATTATGTCCGGTCCGGTGCTGAAACCATTCCGGATTATGTTCACGGGTGGGAAAACACGGTAATTTAGATTAATACATAATACAAAAAAAGCAAGCATTCGCAGAACGCGATTAAAAGTTTTTTTGGAAGAGGGGCAGGGAGAAATCTATTTTGCAAAAATGGTTTCTCCTATGGGCGCAATGACATTCCGGGTAGCCGATTCTTCTCGATAGGGTAGAATTGGCGTTGGTGTTTAGAAACAAAACCAATAAACATTCGTGAGGGAGGGAACATTTTTGCAAAATTGTTCCCCCCTCACACTCCCCCCTCAAAAAACTCTTGATATTTAATAAATAAAACATTTGAAAAGCAAGCAATCGAAGATTGCGATCAAGAGTTTTTTTGGAAGAGGGGTTTGGGGAGAAACCTATTTTGCAAAAATGGTTTCTCCCCAAGATTTCACTTTATAAGTTGTATTATGGGGTTTTATATGACGCGCAGAACGGTTTTACTCGTTTCCCTTATCGTTATTGTCGGTATTTTCATGTTTTTGGACGGTGCGAGAACGGCGGTGGCTCCGAAATTGGTGAAATTCGAGGGGGAAACGATGGGGACGGTCTGGCATGTGACAATCGTTTCGGACGGTGAAAACCCTATCACGACCGACGCTCGGTACGCGGAGATTCAGGCGGGAATTGAGGAGGTGCTGAAGGGCGTCGATTTCCGAATGTCGACCTGGAAGGAGTTCACGGAGCTTTCACGGATTAACGCGCAGGAATCGGTGACGGAGGATATTCCACTTTCGCCGGAAATGGCGTTTGTGCTGGCGTGCGCGTTGGAAATCTCCGCGAAAACGGGCGGCGCGTATGATGTGACGGTCGGACCGCTGGTCAATTTATGGAAGTTTGGACCGACGCGGAACAACGCGGATATGCCGGAAATCCCGGACGATGCGGATATTGCGAGCGCGCGGGAGTTCATCGGCTGGGACGCGCTGGAACTTCTTGGAGACGGCAAGAAAACCACGCTCCGACGGAAAAAGGAGGGGCTTCAGATTGACCTTTCCAGCATCGCGAAAGGTTACGGCGTGGACTGCGTTTTTGACGTGTTGCGGAAGTTCGGGTTTACGAATTTCATGGTGGAAGTCGGCGGTGAAGTCCGCTCGTTGGGCGTGAATCATATGGCGAAACCGTGGCGGATTGGAATTGAGTTGCCGAAACCGGGCGCGGAGAAGATTTTCGGGGCGGTGGAGCTGACGGACTGTGCGTTGGCGACGTCGGGCGACTACCGGAATTTTAAGGTGGACGATGGAAAGCGACGCTCGCACATCATCGACCCGCGGACGGGAAAACCGGTGGAACACGCGCTTGTGTCGGTGTCGGTTCTTGCCTCGGACTGCATGACGGCGGACGGTTGGGCGACCGCCTTGATGGTTCTCGGACCGGAAGAAGGACGGAAAATTGCGACGGCGGAAGGGCTGAAAGTTTTGTTCCTCGTGCAGGACGGGGAGACGATTAAGCCGGTGAGCGTGGGCTTTAAATATGAAGAGAATCCGTATTTAAAAGAAGAAAAAGAAAACACACATTAAAAAGCAAGCAATCGAAGATTGCGATTAAAAAGTTTTTGAAAGAGGGGGCTGGGGAGAAAACAATTTTCAAAATGT
>JAUNAI010000164.1 GCA_030527705.1 Planctomycetia bacterium
AGAATAGTCATCGTTTTCTAGAATAGTCATCGTTTTTTTATTTTCCACTCCCCATTGAAAATTTTGCAGAAATCGGTATAATATATTGTCTCCACTTAAAAATTCCGCGAAGGGCGGTCCTTACGGTAGTCGTTTCAGCAACGCGAAATGACGGTAAAACGGATTTTGTAGTGTGTCGGCATAAAAGTGTCTGGTCTTATGCAGACTTGAAATTCAGGTACTTTTTCAGTTAAAGGAAACTGCCATGTCTCAGTCGTCAGAAACGTTCAAAGCTCTGGAAAATGCGGTCGCGGAAAAGAAATTGACGGAATCCGCACACAAGAATATTCAGTACTGGCTGACCGCGCCACAGTATGCAGAATATGTGGAAACCATCGAGAAACTGGTCGCAGACGGCGAGTGGAAGGCGTTGGACGACGCATTCTGGACTGTTATTCCGTTCGGGACCGGTGGACGACGCGGAAAGATGTTCCCGGTCGGAACCAACGTGATTAATGACGTTACCATCGGCGAAAGTGCTCAGGGACTGGCAGATTATGTTCTGGAATTCCTCAAAAATACGGGCGCGACGCATACGCCGACCTGCGCCATTGCGTACGACACTCGGCATCGGTCACGGGATTTCGCGGAACTCTGCGCGGGAATCATGGTCGCGAACGGTTTTAAAGTCTGGTTCCTCGACGGTTACCGAAGCACGCCGGAAATGTCGTTCATGGTACGTTATAAGAAGTGCGACTGCGGAATCATGGTGACCGCCAGCCATAACCCGCCGAGCGACAACGCGGTGAAGGTTTACTGGGCGACCGGCGGACAGGTGTTACCGCCACACGACGCGAAAATCATCGAGAATGTGATGTCGAGCGGAACCGTCAAAAAAGCGGATTTCGCACAGGTGCTGGCCGACGGAAAAGTGGAATACTGCCAGGAAGAAGTAGACCGCGCGTTTATCGACGCCGTTCTGAAGGTGAGTAAACCGGGACCGAGAAATTTGAACATTATTTACTCACCATTACACGGCGTTGGCGCGAGTTGTGTCTTGCCGGCGCTGGCAGGAGCGGGTTTCGAGAACGTTCAGCTTTTCGGACCACACGCGGAACCGTCGGGCGACTTCCCGAACGTGCCGAATCATGTGTCCAATCCAGAAAATCCGGCGGTTTTCGACATGATTATCGACGATGCGAAACGGCAAGGGAATATCGACCTGATTCTCGCCACCGACCCCGACTCAGACCGCCTCGGCGTGGCGGCTCCGTTATCCTACGCGCCAAATGCGGAATGGAAAACGCTCACGGGAAACCAGATTGGCACGCTAATGGCGGACTATCTCCTCTCGGAATTACAGGCGTCAGGTGAACTTACGCCGGAACATTACGTGGTGGAAACGCTCGTGACGACACCGCTTCTGAAGAAAGTTGCCGATTCTTACGGCGTCCGGACGATTCGCGATTTACTCGTCGGTTTCAAGTACATCGGTGGCGCAATCGAGGAAAATGACCCCGAAAAATTCGTCATCGGCATGGAGGAATCGTACGGTTTCCTCGTCGGAACGCACGCACGGGATAAAGACGCGGCGGTCGCGGCGATGATTTTCTCTGAAATGGCAGCACGTGCGAAAGCGGAAGGAAAAACCGTTCATGAGAAACTCGCGGACATTTTCGCGAAACATGGTCAGTACGGCGAATCGGCGTTCTCTGTAGCGATGACCGGCTCGGACGGAATGATGAAAATGAAGGCGCTTCTGGAACGTTTCCGCACAGCTCCGCCTCAGGAACTCGCAGGACTGTGCGTCGTGAGTGTGGAAGATTATCAAAATGGCACGACACTCAACACTGCGACAGGAACGCGCTCGCCACTCGCTGGTCCGACGGGTCAGCTGGTGATTCTGCGTCTGGAAGAGGGAAATTCCGTGGCTGTCCGCCCAAGTGGCACGGAGCCAAAAATCAAGTTTTACCTTTTCGCCAGTCTTCCGCCGGGAACAGATGGAAATGTTTCCGAGCGTCTTGCTGCACTGGAAAATGCGTTGCGAAATGCATAAAATTTCCGACTTAACAGATCTCGCTTAATCATAAATGCGTGAAACCTAAAAACGGACCGGAGACACAGTAAATTTCCGGCTCCGGCCCTTCACTAAAAAACAGGGAGGCCAAAAATGCCTCCCTTTCATCATTTTATAATTTCATAAAGTAATCACTCCATATTCTGCATGGTTGTGATGTTTTGGACATTCTGAATCCGTACACGTTTTCGCATCATGATGTTCTGGACATTCTGGGTCCGTACACGTTTCCCCATTATGATGGTGCGTCTGTGAGGCGTCAGTTCCAGCCTCCACAAAAATTTCCGTTTCAGATTCTATTTCCGCATCGGATTTTACTTCTACTTCCGACTTTACCTCCGTTTCCGTTTCAGCTTCCACTTTATCTTTCTTTTCCGCTTCCTGACGGCGTTTCGCTTCTTCCGCAGAAATAAACACATTATCGTACGTCAAGTGAATCTGCTGATATGCGTCTTCCGGAATGATGAAGAACCAGCCAGAGAAAAGCGCGTTCTGCTCTTCCGCTTTTTGGCGCGCGTCGGCAAGTCGTTCCTCATAAATCCGCTGTTCTTGCTGATTCATCTCGATTAACGCCTGATTCTGCGCCTCGTACTGCGCCAACGTTGCGGCATCCGCGTCTTCTGCAGGTTTCGGCGGTAACTCCATTAATTTCGGTTGTGGAATTCCTGCCGCGTATAGGTCAGCCGTCAGGACAAGATAACGATAAAATTTCCGTTCTCCGACTGTCTCGATGTCCTCAATCGCCTCCTGCCCCGCGACACCTCCAAAAAAGAGTCGATACACGATTCCGTCCTGCGTATAAACGTGAACCTGTCCGTCGCTCGAGAAAAGCGCATTCGTGACGCCATTACCGAGGTTCATCGGAAGGAGACAGAACCCACGCTCCTGCAGAATCAGGTTCTGGTCGGGCGTAAGCTCCATATTTTCCGGATGTTGAAACGCCGTCGCAATTTCCGTTGGTTTTCGCTGAACGCTACTGATTCTCATATCTGCGAGAGCCTGGCTCACATGACGTAACATCTCGAAATCCAGAGCCTGACCGGTCGGCATGCCCATTTCACGCATTCCGTTTCCAAACATCTTCAGATTCGAGACCAACTCCCAGTCCGGCGACTCCATATAATGCTGCGCCAACGTGAATTGACCACGATGATTGAATTCCGGGGCGTTTTCTCCACCATTCCCGGCACCATTCAGCGTAAGAGAACAGTCCAACGCAAACAGCGACGTAATCTCCGACGGCTGGATTTTCAGCAGGTCCGTCTCTATCCAGTCGAGAAACTTCACCGATAATCTCGATGGATCCAGCTCCGCGACGTAAACCGGATTCTGCGTTGAGCGACGGACGTAATACTTTCCGCTTCCCTCTTCCGTTTCGTGACCATAAATCATATCCAGAATCGGCTTTCCCTCCGCATTCCGAATCACCACACGCGTTCCGACTTCCTCCGGCTCAGCATTCGGCGAGTCTTCCGGGTCGAGCACGCCACACTGAGCACGGACATTCGCATCGTCCCCCATCACGCGGAGTGCCTCGATTCCGGAAAGCGCAGAAACCACCTCCACCATCCGGTTCTGCGCGTTGGCGGGATAACCACTAAAACTGGAAAGAATCCACTCACCCTGAACTTTCTTAACCTCCAAGCGACTGGGATTTCCGCTCTTATCGACACGGCAGATCGATAGCGAGGCGGCATCCATCACCTCACGTAATTCGGGAAAGAGTGCCTGATTAACCATATTCTCCGCCGAAAACGGAGTGGAATTCGGCACCGACAGATACACTGCCGGCACAGCGACCGCCAGCGCGACCAGAAAAAACAGGAATGTCTTGGTGGAATCTTTCATAATATTCGTTTAAATTAAGTATTATTCTCAAGCTATTTTTATACCCGATGCGCTATGAAATTTCATAGCGCAGTCGTTTTACGTCTCGCTAAAACGACTACCGGAAAGGTATGCTCTACACTGAAATTTAATATATTCCTGATAAAAATGGTTGCGTCTGCTTAAAAATCGGCAACTTTTTAAAATCGGAATACATTTCTTCCGTAATATATGGAGACAGATTCAATTCCGTTTCCGTTTTTTGTAATTCGTCAAAATGGACAACTTGAAAAATCTTTCTGAAACATATCCGTTCCAAAACTTTTTTTGTATACGGACGTTTTGCATCTAAAAATGCGATACTCATTAAAAAATTCTGTACACTTTCTGAATTTAACAGTAACATGGCGACGTATCCCATGTTATAACTATCAAAACAGATGAAATATCCTGTATCGTCCGTCATGACAGGTTTTTGGTCTGGAGAATAGAGCAACGAAAATAACGGTTTCTTATAAAAACCACTTACTCCAACCTTATATCGAGAATAAGAATAATCTCCTACTCCAAACATGGCAAATTGTGGCGCGCCTCGATAAATTGAACTTTTTCGGTTACTGAAAAATTCTGCGTTTTCGTTTAGATATTTCCATGTTTTAGGTACATAACTCGCTAAATAGGAGGTTTCCTCACGAATTTTTCTTTGAGTAACTAAAACATATTTTGAAAAATCCTCAATAATTGGACGTTTAAACATACTACTTTTAACCAACGGAAACAGAATGTTTTCTTCAATATCCACACGATCATTCATGCCATTATAAAAAGAGCCGTTCTTTTTTGACAACTCCATAATTTTAGAACAATCATGTTTTACCCCCTGTCGCCAATCTAAGCAACATTTCCCGCTCAAATCGTAAATATCTGTATTTCCGCTAGTTATTAATTGATCATTCCTATAATCAAGCGAGTATTTTAAACCTGACGTAGGATAAAATTCCGCATTGTTAAATGAACAAACATTACAGACATTTTTAACCTTTTCGGTTTCTGATAATTTAATAATCAGAACACAGGCGCTTGCGCTAATCCCAAAAACTTTCGCGGAATCAAATTCCAACAATTCGCAATACTCAAAACCAACATGATTTCGTTTAAGCTCCTTAAACACATTTCGAGCGACAGAAGTCTTACACAACATGGCTATTGTGGTGTCGGTTTTCTCAAATTCCAATAGTAATTTTAAGATAATGTATTCACAAATATCAAAATTACTAGCGCCGGTAAGCGCTTCCAGACCACGTAGACCTTTAAAATTCATTTTGGTCGGAAGGTTTTTTGAATCGAGAGTAGAAAGTGTTGTGTTCGTTACCCAGGGTGGGTTTCCGACAACTAATATATTTGATTGAGGAGTGGTAATTTCCTTAAAATTGAATGTAAAAAAATCTGAATTAAAAATCTGAACTGGTTTATCTGAAAAACGTTTGCGACAGAATGCGCAATATTCAGCATTTATTTCGATACCATAATATTGCTCCGCGTTAAACAGAAGACTACTTTTCAAAAAATTCCCAATACCACAAGTGGGTTCTATAACCACCGTGGGCTGAAGACCTTTTTGCGTCTGTAAATAACGACAGACTTCTTGCGCAAAATCTACTGGAGTCTGATAATCCCCGAATTCACGCTTACCACTCATAATTTTTAATTCCTACAATACAATTATTTAACTTAATCGCCCGTGTGTATGATAAACGCCACTGAAAAGCGTTACTAATCGTTAAATACCCTTGTTCTGGTTTATTCTGTAAAATTTCTTCTGCAAGTTCATTAAGAACAATTTCATCTCCCGGAATACAACGGTCATGTAGAAGACTTATAATATCATCACGATTCGCGCCATCATCTAACATTTCTCGTAATCGTTTTGTGAGGGTATAATCACCAGTTAGATGTTTTTCAATGAATGTACAATATTTAAAATGTAAATTACAACGATTGTCAATATCCTGTTTTTGATAAACAAAAACGAGAAGATTATATCCCAACCCAAATACCTTTTGACGTGCATTTTCAAAAGGACAACTTGATTGTGGTTGTATATATGATGTTACTTTTATATCTGTTAAGATTTCACTATCGGGTAAGTCGATTCCTTTTGCACTTGAACCGATTAGCATAATATATCTTTCTGAAAGATATTCTTGAAATCGATGTTCAACGTATGTTCCTACCGCCTTACCATCGCTGACGCCAAACAATGATACATGATTTTCTTGTGACATCATACTGCCAAAAATCACCGCTTCTTCGATTAGGCACTCAATCGTTAATTTAGGTTTCATATTTACCTCAAGATATTAAATCAATAAGCCCGTATGAGTATTCCATGACGGGCTTAGTCACTCTCTTCTTAATACGCAATTCCTGTGCACCACGCAATTTGTGCCGAGTCCGTCTGCGTCAGCTTGCCGGTTTCGGAATCGACGCGGTAAACGGTCACATTATGCGTCTTTTTATTACACGCAAGGAAAATCGTCCCCGTCGGATCCAAGCCCGCAAATCGGGGGAACTCGCCGTCGCTGGAAATGTACTGAATCGGCGTTAAAACCGCGCCAGCTTCCATTTTCGCGCCGTCTACGGGCTCCGTATCGAGTGCGAAAACCGTAATCAGATTCGCGCCGCGGTTCGTGTAGTAGAGGAATTTCCCGCTCGGGTGAACGTCAATCGCTGCCGCCTTGTTCGCACCACGGTAGCCAAGCGGTAAGGTCGCGGAGGAGGTCACGAGCGTCAATTTCCCGGTTTCCGCGTCGTAGGCGAATGCGTCGAGCGTGCAGGAAAGCTCATTCAGAACGTACACGTATTTCCCATTCGGCGCGAAAGCCAGATGTCGCGGTCCACTGCCGGAAGCCGTCCGAGTGACGGGGAAGTTGGGGTTCTCTTTCCAGACTTTTTCCGCGTCGTCATACATGTAGGACAGAATCTGGTCGCCGCCCAAGTCGCAGCACAGCGCGTATTTTCCCGCACGGTCGAGCGCGACGAAATGGGCGCAGGAACTCCGCTGACGTGCCGCGTTGGGACCGTTTCCGTCGAGGGTGAAGACGGCATTCATCTTGCCGAGAGAACCGTCAGCGTTCAGCTCGATGAAGGAAACCTGACCGCTACAGTAATTCGCAACGCACACGAATTTCCCGTTCGGGTGGACGGAAAGATGGCACGCACACGTACCGCCGGAGTTACACGTGTTTAGGCGTTCCAGCGAGCCATCGGCGTTCTTTTTCAGCGCGATGATGAGGTTTTCACGTGATTTTCCGTCTTCATTTCCCGCCGCAGTATAATACACGTCGAGCGTCGGATGTTTCGCGACCCACGACGGGCTTTTCGCTTCCGCCGCCAGTCCGCAATTCTCCAACGTTCCGGCAGTTCGGTCCAGTTTCATGCGGTAAATACCGACGCTTTTCGGAATCGCGTCATTCCCGGTCGGACTATCCAGCGTCCCGGCATAAATCGTGACGACATCATGATTATCAGCGTTATTTTCATTATCATTTTCGGCATAAACGGAGCCACACGCGCCCGCAAGACACGCACAACACAGCGTCGCAGTCAGGAACGTAAATAAGGAAGGTCGGTTTTTCTTCATGATAACCTCAAAAAATCGGAGGGTAAAGGAAAAATAAGGACTAAAAAACGTCTTTTTCCTCATTATAAACGAAAAAAAGAAATATGTCAAGAGTTTTCCCGGCAGGAAATGGAGAATAAATCCGGTAAATTTTAATCAGAATATCTCATTTCTAAGGAATCGCGGATTAAGTCGTATTTTGGGAGGCGATGTGAGACGAGTCGTCTCCCAATTAATCCGACCGCGTAGCGGTCAAATGTAATAGCCGTGGGTGTAAACCCACGGATAAACAGCATCCCCCACCCACGCCGACCGCGTAGCAGTCGAATCATTCAACCGCTACACGGTTGGTGTTTTGGTAGAGTTTACAAAAACCCCCGGCTATATACAGGAGGACGGCGTCCTACCGGCTGTGATGAACGTCTTTTTCAGGGTCGTATGAAATATCTAGGCTAAAAGGGGAGGCTTTAAATACGCAACTTAATCAGCGTTTCCTAACTATCTACAAAATCTGCGGGAAATTTAATGGTTTATGCTTTCCCGTTTTTTCCACGGAATGAGCGTAATGACGCTGAAAATCAACAGGCCTATAATAAATGGCTTTATATTCTCAAGCGTTATCGCAATTACCATGCTTCCGAAAATAGAAACTATAATCAAGAAACAGCCCCAACCAGCATTTTCCAATCTTTTATAATATTTTTGTTCATAACACCACTGATAAATAAATAGTGGCATGATAAAAAACAGAAATATTGAGGGATAAACGATAATCCCCCCCTATTATTATTCGGCGCATATTCCATCACCAAAAAAGTCAACCATACCGGCAACAGTAACCCCAAAAGTATCATCAACGCGCCCCGCCACGCGACTCCCCAGTAGGATAACGGTTTCTGAATCGGCGAAAAACGCGAAGCGGGCTTCATCCGTCTCGGGTATTTCCGGCGATTTCTCGACTTTTCCGGCCTTTCCGTTTTCGGTGTTATTTCTGCTTTTTCCGTTTTCACCGTTTTTTTTGTAACCACGTCGGCGTCTGTTTCTCCTTTTAACGCGCGGACGAAATCTTCACACGTGGCGAAACGCTCTTTCCGGTTTTTCGCCA
>JAUNAI010000511.1 GCA_030527705.1 Planctomycetia bacterium
TTCAGTAACGCGAAACGACGGTAAAGCGAAATTTTATAGTATGTCGGGTATAAAACCTTCCCTTTTAGGGAGGTGACGAGAATCAGCGAGGGGGCGGGATTACTTCATAAAAAACGATTTATTCATCAAGTCTTCAAAAGACTTCCACCCCACCCCTTCCCCGCTAACGTGGTACATCTCCTAAAGGAAAGGTTTTAAACGTGTTATTTAATCAGCGACGACTCAAGAAACGTTTTCGGAAGTCTATTCAATAAAGGAACAATCATGCGTGCACTAGTGACCGGAGCGGCCGGATTTTTGGGGCAATACATCACGGAAGCTCTTTTACGGCGAGGAGACACGGTCGTGAATGTTTCGCGCGGACGATATCCAACGCTCGACGCGCTGGGGGTGGAGTCTATTTCGCTCGATTTAGGGAATGCTGACACATTGGAGGCGCAGAATCAGCTGGTTTCCGCGTGTCGGGGTGTCGATGTCGTGTTTCATTCTGCGGCGATTTCCGGAATTGGCGAGCCGTGGGAACGGTATTACCGGACGAACACGCTTGGAACGCAGAATCTTCTCCGTGCGGCGCAGTTGGCGGGGGTACGAAAATTCGTCTTTACGAGCAGTCCGAGTGTCACTTTCGCGGGAGAGCCACAGTGTAACGTAGACGAATCGGCTCCGTATCCGAAAACGTGGCTGTCGCACTATCCGCACAGTAAGGCGTTGGCGGAGGAGATGGTTCTTAGCGCGAACGGCGAGGCGGGAATGTTGACATGTGCACTGCGTCCGCATTTAATCTGGGGGCCGCGAGATAAAGCACTCATTCCACGACTGATTGCGCGTGCGCGGAGTGGGCGACTGTGCCGAGTTGGAGACGGAACGAATCTTGTCGATATGATTTATGTCGAAAACGCTGCCGACGCGCATCTTCAGGCGGCCGATGCGTTAGAAGTTGGTGCCCCGGTCTGTGGTCGGGCGTATTTTTTGTCGCAGGGCGAGCCGGTCAACTGCTGGGAGTGGATTAACGAACTACTTTCACTTTACGACCTTCCACCGGTGAAAAGGTCAATTTCCTTCCGGACGGCATGGCGTGTCGGTTCCATCTGCGAAACAATCTGGAAAACTTTCCACTGGCAGAGCGACCCGCCGATGACGCGCTTTTTGGCGGCACAGCTTGCGTATTCTCACTACTTTAACATAACTCGCGCACAGCAGGATTTCGGTTACTCGCCCCGGATTTCCTATGAAGCCGGAATGACAGCGTTACGGGAAGAGTTTTTACGCGGATCGGCAAAAAAATAACAGAAAAACCGAAGAAAAACACTGAAAAAGTGGCGGTTTTCTCCTCAAAATGCAACCATTAAGTATAACCATTTTATAATATTCACACTTTTAAATTTAGGGAAGAGTGATTCTTCCGATGGTTGTTTCAGCAACGAGAAACAACGATAAAGTAGAATTTTATAGTGTGGGGGACAGAAAAAATAACCAAATTGTGGTTCATTTTAGGAGAAATTTCATGAAAAACACTATGCGAATTGTAACGGGTACCGCATTGGTACTCTTCCTCGCGCTTGCATGGTCGCATGCGCAGGACGAATCCGCGCCGGCACCAGTCCCAGAAGCGGCAGCGTTAAATGCTCCGGCTCC
>JAUNAI010000165.1 GCA_030527705.1 Planctomycetia bacterium
AAAAAGTTTTTGAAAGAGGGGCCTGGGGAGAAAACAATTTTCAAAATGTTTTCTCCCCGCAGGCGTGGAAGCGCGATGGGTAGCAAGTTCCTCCCGGCAGGGTGGAATCTTGCGTAAAGTGTTTAGCCTTGAGAAAAAGAAACATTCGTGAGGAGGGAAACATTTTTACAAAATTGTTTCCCCTCACACTCCCCCTTCAAAAAACTCTTACTATTTAAATAGAGAAAAAAACACGTGCTGAGCGTAAGCGAGGCAGAGGGGTAGGCGTGTACTCTGAAACGCCCACTAAACACGTCCCATTTTCGGAGAAGTCTCGGTTATTGATTTTAAGGTAATTTAACCCCGACCCCTCCGTTGCCTTCGGTGACACCTCCCCTAAAAAAGGGGGGGAGCTTTAAATATTCCCCCTCCAAAAAACCTTTTAATCGCGACTGTGTCGCTTTCTTTTTCGTTATTTTATTATTTTATTATTTCATTTTTGAGTTTTTTTATGTCCGCAGAAGAGAAAAATTTAGAACCTACGCAGCGTCATCGGCAGAAAATGCGTGAGCAGGGAGAAACTGCATTGAGTCGCGATTTGGCGAGTGCATCGGCACTGTTAGCGGGCATGTTGCTGTTTTGGGGCGTTGGAAATTTTCTAGCGGATGTGCCGATTCAGGCGACGGAAGAGCTGTGGGCGGGTGAGCCGTGGGTGTCAGCGTCAACGGAGGATTTTTTGTGGGCATGGAATGTGTTGACCGGACGGACGCTGATGTTTCTCATGCCGATTTTTGCGCTGGTACCGCTTACGACCGCGTTGGTGTCGCTTGTGCAGACGCGATTTCTCTTTCTTCCGTCCCGACTTAAGTTACACTGGAAACAGCTGAATCCGGCAGAAGGAGTGACACGGATTTTCTCGCTCGACTCTGTGGCGGCAGCAACTTTCGGACTAGCGAAAATCACGTTGGCAAGTATGTTCATTTTATGGGTCGTGGTCACACAGATTCCGGCGATTTGCGCGCTTTGTCGACTGGATTTCGTGGCTGCGGCGGCAAAAATGCAGTCTCTGGTCCTCGGAACGGGCTTGCGGATTGCGACCGCGCTTTTTGTCCTTGCGCTGGTTGATTATGGTTGGCAGTATTATCGGCATCTTCAGCGTCTAAAAATGACTTTCGAGGAAATGAAGGAAGAAATTCGAATTACCGAAGGTGATGCGTCGGTGAAACAGAAAATGCGGAGAAGGTAAATTGTTTCCCACTATAAGAGAGGGAGATATCCGTATATGGAACACAGAATCTATTTTTCTTTAGAAATTTTCGGATTTCTTGCCAAAATTCGTGAAACCAGAATTGCGCGAAATGGGAAAAATCACTATACTTCTCATGGTAGAAAATGGTCAAGACGTGGCGAGAATTGGGACGTCGCGGAATAGGACTATTAATTAATAATGTATAAGTTTAAAAAATGAAAACATACTATTAATTAATAATGTCTGGATTTACTAAAAAATCGGGCTATTAATTAATAATGTATAAAAATGAAAAGAGCTATTATACATTAATTAATATTGTTGAAAAATCCCATACCGAAAAACGGATAAAATACGCATGGCTCCGCCTCTGAACGATGACGCGATTGTCCTGCGCACCACGGACTTCAGCGAAACTAGCATGGTCGTGACGTTTTACACGCGCGAAAATGGTAAAATCAGCTGTCTCGCGAAAGGGGCGCGCCGATTGAAGAACCCGTTTGATACAGCTATGGACGCGATGAATATCTGCCGGATTCTGTATTATCCGAAAAACGGCGATGTACTCCAGCTTGTGACGGAAGCGAAACTCATCGAGCGTTTTCGGGCGGATTCGACGGTTGCCATTTATGCGGGATTCCATGTTGTGCAACTTTTAGACCATTTTACTGAAAATTTTAACCCCCAATCGGCATTATTCGACTTGACGAAAATCGTTTTAAAAGATATTCTATCGTTGGATAATGTCTGTCGGTCGGCAACGCTCGCGGAACCACCCGAGAAATTGTCGCGGTGCCTGTTTCATTATGAACTTCGGTTACTGGAACTCGTCGGTCTTGCGCCGTCGCTGTATGAATGTCCGGGGTGTGGTGAAAAAGTCGAAATTCGGCGTGGCGGTAAGCGTGTCGCCTTTAGCGTGGCGGATGGTGGCGTGTTGTGCGCGCACTGTCGTCCCGGTCGGCGTGGCGTGATTTCCCTTTCACCGGAAGCGCTTGGTGCATTGCGACTGTTGGCGTCTCCGGAAGAACGCTACTGGAAACGACTTCAGCTTTCCCAGAAAACGCTCGGAGAAATCCGTGGTGTGTGGAACCAGTTTTTGACATATCAGATGGAGCGACCTGCGGGGATACTGAAATGGCTAAAAAGATAAATAATAATTGCGTTTTAATAACCAACTGCAATTTGAGAAGCAAAAAATAATTGCGGTTTAATAAATATCACATCCTTTAACCCGGCGTGTTCCGGAAAGTCCTTTACATGAAACGTTCCGTTTACACCAATCCGATTTCGTGTTTCATGCCATGCGTACTGCTGATGGCGGCGGTAGTGTGTGGGGTGTCCGGTTGCGCCTCCGTCCGACAATCAACAACGACCGTCGAAAAACTGGATACTGCACAACGGGAGCTTGAGGAACAGCCCCGTCCACAGGTGGATATGTCGCAGGTAAATGAAGCCGCACAGTATTTCGAGGAGGAAGACAACTCACTCTCAGCCATGACGGCGGAAAAATTTGGTACTCGGTTTCGGTTAGCGTGCCTGAAGATGGTGCGACTTGACCCGAACGAGGAAGTGTCGTTGGCGGCGTTTGAAAAAGGTGTAGAACTGTTCGAGCAGGGAGATTTCGAGGAAGCGGCGAAAGAACTTTGGACGGCAGCATTCCGGTGGCCCGACTCACCGTTGCAGGAAGATGCGCTCTTTTTGCGTGCGGAAGCGTTTTTCTTCGCCAATCAATATGGAAAAGCGCAGCGTGCGTATGAGAAACTCCTGAAAAAGTACGATTCAACGCGTTATATGGACCGTGTGTCTCCGCGACTGTTCGCGATTGCGCAGTATTGGGAGAAGCTGGACCAGATTAACGATTACAACGAGCTGGCTCCGAACTTTTTCGACAAGACGCGGCCGGTTTTCGGAACGTTTGGAAATAGCATTAAGGCGTATCGGACGATTTCTATGCGTGACCCGAACGGACTCTGGGCAGAACATGCGGTCATGGCAGCGGGAAATGCGAATTACATTCGGGGTGAGTATTTCGAGGCAGCAGACTTTTATGACAATCTGATTCGAAATTATCCGCAGTCGAAACACCTTCTGCCGGCGTGTGAGTTGAACCTGGCGTCGAAACTCCTGATGTATCAGGGACCGAAATATGACAGTAAGGCACTAGAAGATGCTGAAGAGCTTACCGAGCGACTGTTGACGCAGTTCGGACCGCAACTGGGTGACCGTCGGGAAGCACTTTTGGAAACGCAAAATCGAATTACCGAGGCGAAAGCGGAACGTGATTTGGAAGTGGCGGCGTTTTACGAGACGAAAAAGAATTACGGTGCCGCACGGTATTATTATCTGCTGTGTATCAACGATTATCCGCAGACCAATTCGGCCGCAATTGCGAAAGAGAAGTATGATCGTATTCGGGATTTTCGCGCGAATCCGCCGGATTATTTCTCGTGGCTGAAAGTTGTTTTCCCGGAAAAGATTTAGACGGGCGGAGGTACGGATGACTGAAAAAGGGCGTTTCATAGCGTACTGGTCAGCTTTCATCGTGATTCTTGCGATTTCGGTGACTATTATAGGTACTATTTCCGGTTGTAGCACGTATAATATCGGAAATCAGCAACTTTTTCCGATGGATATTCAGACGGTTGGGGTCTCGATTGTCGGGAATGACACTTGGCGGCGTGGGTATGGTGAGCGCCTGACGGAAGTGCTGGTGCGGGAAATTGAGAACCGTACGCCGTATAAAGTCGTGGAAGCGTCGCGGGCGGATACGGTTCTGGAAGTGCGCATCGTCGGTGAAAGCAAGAGCGTCACATTTCAGAATGACTGGGCGGACCCGCGTGAGTTGGCGCTTGGCATGAGTGTTGAAGCGCGGTGGATTGACCGACGGACACAGGAAGTGCGACAGTCGCAGGAGATAGACCTGGAGCAGGAAGCTTTGCTGATTTCGTCGACGACGCCGTTAATTACGGAAGTGGGACAGTCGAATTTAACGCAGTCTCAGGTGTTGATGCAGAATCTGGGTCGGCACATTGTGGGGATGATGGAGCGTCCGTGGTAGAAGAAAAAGAGAAAGAAAAGCAAGCGTTCGCAGAACGCGATTAAAAGTTTTTTTGGAAGAGGGGCTGGGAGAAACCTATTTTGCAAAAAAGGTTTCTCCCACGGACGTAGAAGCGAGACGGGTAGCATTGATTTCTCCGAGTTTACTCGGTGAAATCGGGCGTTGGTGTTTAGAAATTACGCCCACGCCGAAACGCATACCACACCCAAAAAAGGGTAAATTCCTAAACACTGACACAAGATTCCACTGCGTTCCGCAGAGGAACTTGCTACCCATAAAGACTGAACTGTCGTGGGGAGACAACATTTTGAATGTTGTTTTCTCCCCAGGCCCCTCTTTCAAAAACTTCTTGATATTTTTCTTTTTTTTCTCTTTCCCCAAAAAAAACAGCGCTCTCCATGCCTCTTGCATCGAAAGCGCTGTTCTTACTTGCTGAATCATTCTCTCAAAAAAATTTGAAAGGCGGCATCCTTGCCGATTCTCGCGTCCCTGTAACACATAGTATGGCTGATTTTAGAAATTTTGCAAGAGGGGCTTCCGAGAAATTTTTCATTTTTTTGTCGAAATCCTCTACCCTCCCCCGTTTTCTTTTTTGGAAAATCTTCTATAATGAGACATATTGTTATATGCAAAATGCTTTTTTATGAATAGTGAACAGAGAAAATGATCGACAAAAAAATTTTTAAAATTTTTAAGAATTTTTTAAAAAATCTCCCTCACTGTCCGATTTGGGAAACAATCGCGACGGTTTTGGGGACTTTTTGTCTACTTGGCGTCGGATTTTTTTTCCTGATTCGCCGTGAGAATGGTTTTTTCACTCAAAAAATGCCTGCGGTTGGGTCGCTGATGTTCTCAGTCATTTTTGGTGGAGCGCTTCTACTATTTTGGCTGTTGCTGTGGCGTTGGACGCCGCGATTCGGAAAAAACGGGGTCCGAAACCGACGGATGTTAACCGCTGTTCTCCTTTTCAGCTTTCTCGCAAGTGGTCTTGCCCTCCTGCCACCAGGAACATCCGTGTTGTCGCAGCTCGTGTTCTCGCTGGTGTTTACGACGATTTTACTCTTCATTTTCCGCATAGAAATGGTGATAAGGAGTGAATTAGAACCAGAAATGGTTACAGTAATCGTTCCTGAAATTGTGTCGGAGCTGAATTTGAAACAGATTCAGAAGGTGAATTTTCGGAAGATGAAGAGGGATTGGAAGAGGATTTTGAGGAGGAAGAAGAGCCGGAAACGCTCTTGCCAGCGGAGGTGAGTCAGCAGTTGGAACGGTCGGTACGTCCGGAAGGTGGAGAACGGATTAGCGGATTGCTACGCGGGAATTTCGGGCCAAAACAGATGAAAATTACGCTTTTTACCGGTTTCTGTCCGCCATTTACACGGATTCCGTCGGTGAAATGCGTTGTTGTGGAGGGGGATGCCGAGTTAGAAATTACGCACATCACGCCGCAGGGAGTGAGTCTTTCGGTTCGGAAAAAACAGCGCGTGCCGTTCGAGGATTCTGTGATTCTTCATCTGCTGGCTGAGGAGTAGAAGTAAGCCTCTCCTTTTAGCCTGAATTATTTCATACCTGAAAAGGTAAAAACGTTTAAGTGTCGGAAAATACGGCATGAAACACTCATTTTCAGTGGAACGTTAAAATAATGCAGTGTACTTTCACGGGAAAACATAAACCATTAAATCTCCCACAGATTCCACAGATTTTCACAGAAATGAGTGAGTTTTTAGGGAGTGAAAATGATTTAGAACACCGTTTTTTTGCTTTCCGGAACCCCGTATTTTACGGCACTTCACACAGAAGAGACAGATTTTACTGAAATAACACTCCGTCGGACTTCGTCCACCACCGTTACTTGAAAAGAGGGGAATTTAATTTGTGGAATCTGTGGGAGATGAAATTTTCAGGTTAGGGGAGGTTTTTTCATGTCATTAAAGGAATCATGTTATGAATGAAAACCCATCAGAAAACACGCTTGAAGACATCATGACGCCGGAGCAACTCGCGGAGGTGCGGGCGTATAATCGGATTGATTTACGCTGTACGCTTCTGGATCGGGCGGTGGATTTTGTGTTTCTGGCGTTTTTCACGTTTTGGCTGGCGAAACCGGTAACGGAGTGGTTGGCAGGAACATTTCCGTGGCTTGCGGGAAGAGATTATGCACACGTCGCGGCGTTACTCGTGACGGCCACGCTTTTTCATGCGGTCATTTCATTTCCGCTCTCGTTTTATAGTGGGTGGATGTTAGAAAAGCGTTTTCATTTAAGTAACCTCACTGCTTTTCACTGGTTTCGACGTTATCTGTTGCAGTTGGCGCTCAGTCTGATACTGAATACGGCGCTCATGCTCCTTCTTTTTTCCGTCGTGCGTACATGTGGAACGTGGTGGTGGGCAGTGATTGCGGTCGTATTTTTCACGCTGTCCGTTGTGTTGAGCACGCTAATGCCGACGCTCCTTATGCGACTTTTTTACCACATCGAGAAACTTGATGACCCCGGACTTTCCGCACGTTTTGAGGAACTGATTCGTCCCACACCGCTGAAACTTTCCGGCATTTATCGGCTGGATTTATCGGTCGAAACGCAGAAAGCGAACGCTATGCTTGCGGGTCTCGGTCGGTCACGGCGAGTCCTGCTCGGCGACACGTTATTACAGAATTTTACGGAAGATGAAATCATCGCTGTTTTCGCGCATGAAGTGGGCCATCAGGTTCGGCGACACATTTTGAAACTGATGTTGTGCATGTTTTTAGGGAGTTTTGCCGTTTTCTGGCTGACGGACTTCGGTCTGCGTCTCTGGGTGGGAATGGACGCGGGAGGAATGGATGCGGGAGTGATCGATTCTCTGGGGCGTCTAGATTTTTTGGATTTTTTGGGTTATTCCGCGTTACCGGTCTGGGTGGCACCGTTTTTCGTGTTCGCGCTGTCGGTGATTTCGCAGATTTTAGAACCGTTCCAGAATGCGTTGAGTCGAAAATTTGAGCGCGAGGCGGACGCGTATGCGGTGGAAAACTGTGGGAATCCGTCGGCCATGCGTAGCGCATTCGTGAAGTTGGCGATTCAGAATAAGGCGGACCCCGCCCCGCCAGCGTGGGAAGTTTTTTGGTTACACAGTCACCCCGCGATTGCAGAAAGAATTGCGAATATCGAGGCGTGGAAACCGCGACTTGAGGAAATTTCAGAAAATTCGGAAAATTTTTGATTTTTTTCGGGAGGTCTGTTGACGATTCGGGGAAATGTGGTATAATTTATGTATCGGTTAGAAAATCCGTCAGATAACCAGATTATATACTGATTCCACTTGAAAATTCAGGAAAGGGTGGTCCTTTCGGTAGTCATTTCTGCAACGCGAAATGACGGGGAAGTGAAATTTTATAGTGCGTCGGGTATAATTATTCCCATTTCTCTTCCTGAATGGAGTCGCATATATGAAAAAATCCCCGCTTTCGGCTTCGCTCTTGTTCCTTGGCTTCTTCGGTTTTCTTGGCGGACAAGTTTCTCAAGCGACGCTCAACGCGCAGACGACGGATATTCAGGAAAATCCAGAATCTGCACCGGTTACGCCGTGGGTTCCAGTCAGGGAGCCGGGGTGTGGCGGCTGGATGACTTCTGTGGAAGTGTCGCCGCATGATTCCCGTCACATTCTCGTCGGGGGTGATTTACTCTCCATTGGTCTCTCGCACAATCGCGGAGAAACGTGGGAACCTGTTTTCGGTTTTTACTCTACGGAAATCGGTGACACAACATTTCATCCTGAAAACCCCAACATTATTTGGGCGGGGACCATGAGCGGTCCGTATCGGAGTACTGATGGAGGAAAACACTGGACGGAAATGCGTGGCGGTGATTTTCCGGAAATCGCGAAGTATCATTACTCGGCACCCATCGAGAAAGTCCTTTTCGATCCGAATGATTCCGACCGACTGTTGGCGTTCGGCGGCTCAAGTAGAAATTGGGGTTCTCCCGGTAATAATACGCTCTGGGGTGCGGTCTGGGAAAGTTGTGATGCGGGCGAAAACTGGAAGAAAATCGCGTCGCTGGAGAAAAATATCGTCAGTGCCACTTTCGCTCCCGGATCTTCGGACGTCCTACTCGTCGCGGTCTCTGGAAGAGGCATTTTTCGGAGTGAAGACGGCGGTCACACATGGAAATCATCTTCGGAAGGTCTTCCGCACGGAAACGTCGAGCGTGTCGCAGTTCATCCCAAAAATCCGAAAATCTGCTGGGTGAGTCTGAATTCGTGTGAACAGAAAGAGACGGAAAACACAGAAGGAAACAC
>JAUNAI010000166.1 GCA_030527705.1 Planctomycetia bacterium
TATCATTCTATCATTCTATCATTTATGCCTCCACGACGGACGATCTATCATTTATAGAATCTATCATTTACAGACAGCCCCAAATACCATCTCTAGTGCGAAACATTTCTTGATTCCATAATCCTTACTGACTATAATATATTATTATGAAAGTGTCGTATCCAGAGAACGTCTCCAACAACTCCACTCCGCCCCGGTCCACTGTGCCCGTTACCCCTTTTGTTAGGCAAAACTCCAGAAAAGGAGACTAAACCACCCCCCTTGACGAAATCTAGGAACGTGGTATAATTTAATCATTATTCTTTTTATAGTGGTTTTGGGACTGACGACTGAAGGCTTCCTTCAGGGAGAGAAACATGAAAACGTATAAAATTGATCTTATTCCCGGCGACGGTGTCGGTATCGAAGTGGTTCGTGAAGGCCGTAAAGTGCTCGAGAAGCTCGGTGCGATGGCAGATGTGAAGTTCGAGTTCACTGATTTACCGTGGAGCTGTGAATATTACCTGAAACACGGTGTCATGATGCCGGAAGATGGTCTGAAAATTCTGGACGACTGCGACGCAATTCTGTTGGGCGCTGTCGGTTTTCCGGGCGTTTCTGACGTAGTTTCCGCGCAGAATCTTCTCTTTCCGATCCGTCGCGGTTTCGACCAGTATGTGAACATGCGCCCGATTAAATTGTTGCCGGGACTGGTTTCTCCGCTGAAGAATGACAATATCGATTTCGTCGTCGTCCGTGAAAATTCCGAGGGTGAATACTGCTCGGAAGGTTGCATTACGGAAGATCCGGTGAAGGGCAAGAAAGTGGTTCAGAATTCCATTTTCACACAGCTTGGAACGGAACGGATCATGCGTTACGCATATGAATATGCAGAAAAACACGGAAAGTCGAAGGTTCTGAGTGCTACGAAATCCAACGCATTGAAATACTCGATGGTTTTCTGGGATGAAGTTCAAGCGGAAGTGAAGAAGGATTATCCGCAGATTGAATCAAACAAAATGCACATCGACGCGTTGTGTGGGAAGTTCATCATGCACCCGGAAGACTTGGAAGTGGTCGTGGCAAGCAACCTGTTCGGCGACATTCTGACGGACTTAGGTTCTGCCATGTTGGGAAGTATTGGGATTTCGCCGTCTGGCAACATTAACCCGACCGGTGAGCACCCGAGTATGTTCGAGCCGATTCACGGTTCTGCGCCGGATATTGCGGGACGTGGAATCGCCAACCCGATGGGAACGCTGTGGGCTGTAAATATGATGTTAGACCAGTTAGGCGAACATGCACTGGCAGATGCGCTCATGGACGCGATGTGCGCGGTTCTGGGAGCTGGAAAAGTTCGCACACCGGATATCGGCGGAACGTCTTCCACGTCGGAATTCGGCGACGCAGTGTGTGACGCTCTGAAATAAGCTTCACGTTTCCAAATAAGACAAGACTTAAGTGGTCCACTCATCCTCCCCTTCTACAACCACTCCTTTCAGGAAGGTCGTAGAAGGGGAGATTGCATAATAAGTAGAACACATACATCTTCTTTATTTTAATTAACCGAAACACTTTCAGAAAGTTTCGGCGATTAGATAAAGAAAACACGAAAAGAGGTGCGTTTTCGGTGAAGAAAAAAGGAGGCTGTGCCGATTAAATGATAAACTGTATTTCGTGGGGAAACGTGTGTTTCACGGGAACGTGATGGAACGCGAAAAACGATTTTTTAGAGTTATCAGGTTTTAACATGGGAAACTATTTTGGCCTTCAGAAACGTCCGTTTATTGCCGAGCCGGTGCCGGAAGGATTCTGCCCTTTCGGAAGTGCAGAGCACGCACGTGCGCAAGTTTCCCGATGTATAGCACGTCAAGAGGGCGTCGCTCTCGTGTCTGGTTTTTCTGGAACAGGGAAGACTCTTCTGTGTCGTGCTCTCCAGAAACAGTTCCAAGATTCCATGCCGACGGTGCTGTTAAATGGGGAAAATCTGCCTGACCCCCAGACGTTTTTTGAGACGTTACTTTCACGGTTGGAGCTTCCTTTCGACTCGCGAAATCTCGCGACGATGCGTGATACGTTGTGTCGGCATCTGGAACACTCTCCACGTTTTCGCTCAGGACTTTTACTTCTGGTCGACGACGCACAGGCAACTGCAATTCGTGTTTATGAAGAAATGCGTCAGCTTCTGGATCGGTCGGAGACGCTAGGGCAGGGCGTGCGTGTCGTGCTGGTCGGTGACATGAGTCTTGAAGAGAAATTGACGTTCGAGAAACTGAATTCCTTCTCGAAACGGATAACGGTCCGTGCATTTCTGGAGAAGTTTAACCGGAGTGAGACGGAAGCGTTTCTGAAAATGGAACTGGAAGAGTCTGGCGACACGAAGGGGATTTTCTCGCGGGAAGTGTGTCGGGAAATTTACCGCTTCGCGGATGGTGTGCCGAGACTGACGAATCAGCTGGCGGATTACCTACTGATTTTCGGTCTGGAAACCGCGCGAGAGATGGACATTTCTGGTAAGGGAATCGGAAAAACGAAAGAGGAAAAGGAAGAGAGTAAAGGAGAGGAAGAGGGGGAATCTCGTGGAGAAACGTGGGACGCGGACCCAATTCCAATCGACACGGGTGACAGCGGTATTTTCGACGCAGAAACAGATGTGGTAGAAACGGTAAGCACTCCCGAAATCGGTGAAGTAACTGATGAAACGGTTGTAATCCGCATGGTTGGGGAAGCTGAAAAGAAGGGGACGGAAACGGAAGAAGGGGAGTTGAATCTGTTTCAGGTCGAGTTTACTCCAGTGATGGTTCAGCGTGCGTGGAACAGAATGCAGAATTTTTCAGATGATCATGGTGAAGAAGTGGAGAGTCCTTCTCTGATGGGGAATATGGCCGGCAAGTTGGGGGAAAATGCTGGAAATTCAGAGATTTTAGAGAATTCGAGTAACATCGTGTTCGGTTCTCTGGATGACGCGGACGAGATGGAAGATGGTGATGATTCCGCTCATATGATTGATTTCTCTCCTGTAGTCTCCTCCCCGGAAGAAGCGACGGGGAAGTGGGCCTACGAGGAACTTTATGATGAACTTCACGATGAACTCCAAGAAATCCGCGACACGGTAGACGAGCTGAACTCTATTCCAGAAGAGTGGGAAACGTCCGCCACGAAAAATAGTCGAGAAAAAACGAGTACTGATACTGCGGTAACCTCGGCGGTAAATCCTGTAACATCCGTGATGGCTCCCATAACATCGGTGACGCCAGTAACGCTTAAGACACCTGTAGGAACGAAAATTCCGACCGGGGAGGATTTATTTGACCCACGGCGTGAGGTGCCGATTTTTAACTTCCCGAAATCAGAGGATAGCGTTATTCCAGCATGGCAACCGCCGCATTATACCGCACGACGTACGGAAGGAATACGGAATACGGGAACTTCAGGAGTAACACCACGCTCAGGCGGGAACTCTGTGAGTGGGATTCAGGTTACGTCGGAGAATGTTTCTGAAGGTTATTCCAGTAAAAAATTGACATTCTCAGATATAGGGACCCATGAAATGTCAGAAACCGTCCGGAAACGGAATATGACGGTAGATGATATTATAAATGACGCCATTATGGAGGATACCGTCCACTCGATGAAGCTGTTGCAGCGGATCTTGAATGCGTTGCGTGAAGAAAACCTCCAGCGTCCAGAAGTTCCACAACCAGCGAATTATTGGCTGAATATGCAAGGACTGATTAAGGACTCGATGCGGACAATCGCCACCTCACGCCACTCGCAGATGGAAGAACTACGGAAAGATGAGGAACTTCAGAATCGAGTTCGTGTTGCACTCGCCGCCAGAAATGGTTATCCGGGAAACAGTCATTCAGGCAGTGAAAATCCGGACATGAGTTCAGGAGGGAATCTGGGGGGAAATTCGAGCGTAAATTCATGGGAAAATATGCCGAAAACGCTGAATACACCATGTGTGATTTCCTCAGCGGACGCAGCCCCACGTGGGCCTCAGAGTCGTGAGGTGGATTTTTATCGTCCAGAATCATTACTAGAGGAAGGTACTCTGCGTTATGACGCTTACGGACCCCCCTCCGGAAGTCGCTTTAATACAGGGAACGGAGGAAGTGTAAGGAATGCCGGAAACGGAGAAAACATCACGAGCGTCGGAAATATGATGGGTGTCGGAAATCCTGTAATGTCTGTACGTGAGGGAAATCCGGGAGTTTTTTCAGTTTCTGAAACGTCGGGAATGCCTGGAACCTCAGAAGTTGCTGGAGGCCCGAGTGTATCGGGAGCGTCAGGAACATCAGTAGAAGGTTTTACGGAAGTTGCGCTTTTACGGTCACTTCTGCAGGACGAAAATGTACGGAACTCGATCGATCAGGAAAAACTGTCACAGATTATTTCCCAACTCCGAACGATGAGCCAGATTTCGTGAGGTGTCTATTCTGGATACACGCGATTTCTAGGGCTTATAGAAGTTCTGTTTAACTAGTATTTTATGTAATCATCATTGATAACTGATAATTAATACAGTAGAACACTAAACGCTTACGGCTTAGGTGAACCGCAGAAATGAGAGGGACTTTCTTTCTGCGGTATACACCTTTTTTTATTTTTCTGTTTATCTTTATATTTACTCTTATCTTACCTTTATTTTTTCTTTTTTCTGAGAAATTTCAGAACCCCCCTTGACAAAATAGAAAAATTCGACTATGCTAGATAGCATAGTGAAGTACTGTTTTTTTACCGAGGAAAGGACCTGCCCTATGCGCCGACATTTTTCATTGATGTCATCTCTGTTTTTCGTGCTGTTTTTAGGACTGTTTTTAAGTTTTAGCGAAAATGTTCAGGCGAAAAACGCAGTTTTCGTGGAGGCGGAGAGCTTTCAGGAAAAAGGTGGCTGGATCGTCGACCAGCAGTTTATGGATATTATGGCACCTGGTGAAGTAGGATCCGTAATTCTGCTCGCACACGGAATGGGTAAGCCGGTCGAAAATGCGAAAACGACGGTAACGCTCCCGAAAGCTGGAACGTATCAGGTTTTCGTACGCACGCGGAACTGGGCGTCTACGTGGTGGCCGACGGACTTAGATGAGGTGACACGGGAACAAGATTGGTCGCCGGGGAAATTCCGGGTAGTCTTTAATGGAAAAGCGTCAGAGATTACGCTGGGAATTGAGGGAAAAGGCTGGGAATGGCAGCTCGCAGGAACCGTTACGACGCAGAAGGATGGGGAAGCGGTCGCGGTGGAACTGGAAGACCTGACGGGTTTCGACGGACGTGTCGATGCGCTCTATTTCACGACGGAGACGGAAGCGGAATGTAGTTTACCGGATGACGCGGAGCCACTGGTGGCGGTACGTCGCGCAGCTCTGAATCTGCCGGAAAAAGCACCGAATGTCCGCGAGAAGGATTACGATCTGGTCGTTGTCGGTGGTGGTCTGGCTGGCGTGTGCGCAGCGTGTGCGGCAGCGCAGTTGGGTCTGGAAGTCGCGTTGATTCAGGATAGACCGGTTCTCGGAGGAAATGGCTCAACAGAAGTCCGTGTGCACCTGAATGGTGGCGTGAATCTCCCGCCGTATAAGAATGTTGGAAATATGACATATCTGATGGGACCGCACGGTGGCGGAAACGCGCGTGAGGCGGCACATTATAAGGATGGTGAGCGTCTGGCTCTCTGTCAGAAATACTCGAATCTGGACCTGTATCTCTCAACGCACGTGATGGGTGTGGAAATGGCGGAGGACGGTGACGGAAACGGGAACCCAAAAGTCATTAAGGCGGTTATCGGAAAGCATATTGAAACGGGCGTAGAAACGCGTTTCCCGGGGAAACTTTTTGCGGACTGTACCGGTGATGGGTGCGTCGGGTATTTGGCAGGCGCGGACTGGCGGATGGGACGTGAGGCGAAATCGGATTATGATGAACCAAGCGCGTTGGACGTGGCAGATAAGCTGACCATGGGCGCGTCGTGTCAGTGGTATACGATCGAAACGAGTGGTGAGACGACTTTCCCGGAAGTTCCGTGGGCGCACCAGTTCTGTAAGGAAAGTATTAAGCCGATGCTCCGTGGTGACTGGGACTGGGAGACCGGGCTGAATTACGATCAGGTGTGGGAAATGGAACGTGTACGTGATAATGCGTTGCGTGCCGCGTACGGTCACTGGTCTTACATGAAGAATCATGCGGGAGGAAGCTGGGCGGAAAAGGTGAAGAACCGTGAGTTCGGCTGGTTGGCATTCATCGCAGGAAAACGTGAGTCGCGCCGTCTGCTGGGTGATGTGGTTCTGCGCGAACAGGATATCGTGGAAGACCGCCAGTGGGAAGATGGTTGCGTTCCGTGTACATGGTCGATCGACCTGCATTATCCGGACCCGCACAACTCGAAATATTTCCCTGGAAATGAATTCCGTTCTTACTGCGTAAATGGAAAGAAACCGCCGCATTACGCAATTCCATACCGGACACTGTACAGTCGGAATGTGAATAACCTCTTCATGGCAGGACGAAATATCAGCGTGACGCATATCGCACTGGGTACGGTCCGCGTCATGCGCACGGGTGGTATGATGGGTGAAGTGGTTGGCATGGCTGCGTCGGTCTGTCGGAAACATGATAGCTTGCCGAGAAGCGTGTATACGGATTACTTACCGGAACTGGTCGCGCTGATGGAAAAGGGTGTGGCAGATTTCCCAATAGATAAAAGCGTGATGAATACGCCAAAATGGTTAGCGACTGCAGGAATTAATCATGCGCGGACTGCGAGCGTGAAAGCGTCGTCGGAACACGGAAGTAAACTGTATCCGGTCACGAATATTAATGATGGTGTGGCGGATGTGCTCACGAACTCGTCGCGTTGGGTTTCTCTTGGTGGTCAGGAAAGCGAGCGGATGGAAACGTGGGTGGAATTCACGTGGGATAAGCCGATTACGGTAAATGCGGCACGTTTCGTGACTGGACAGGCGGGTGGAGCGCGTCCCGGTACGCCGGTGGATAATGTTCAGGTTCAGATTTTTAAAAATGGATGCTGGACGGATATTCCGAAAGCGGGCGTGAAAGAGAACACGTTCTGTGATTTCGGTCTGACTTTCGACGCAGTGACGACGGACCGTCTGAGAATTTTCGTAAATACTCCAGGTTATATCGCGCGTTTCTGGGAAGTGGAATTTTATAACTTGCAAAAATAGTCGGTAATCGCCGGTAAATGGTGATGAAACCCGTAATGAGGCGCTTCATAGTGCTCGTTACGGGTTTTCTGAAATTTTATAAGATTATTTTATATCCGACACATGATAAAATTCTGTACGGTGTTTCCTTAACGTGTAAGAAATCATGACACAGTGGTTTTTAGAATTTCATTCTGCATTTCCCGGTTGGTTCCTCGGAGTAATCGCGCTCGCAGGTGCGGTGGGGATTTACGGACTGATTCATCGGCATCCTAGGTCGGTTATAGGGATTTTCTTACGTGTTTTAGCGGCCATTCTGTTATTTATCGAGATTTCTATGCTGACGCTCGTAGAACGGCAGGTTCCGGCACTCGGCCTCTGTGTGGTTCTGGATGATTCTCTGAGCATGACATTACCGACTGAAGATAATACGGAAAAAAACGGTATTTCGCGGTATGAGAACGCGTTTCGTTATCAGGGGGAATTGGTTAAGGAACTAGAAAAGACGGGGATTCTGGTTCAGACGGTAACATTATCGGAACTGATTTCTGGAAAAAAAGACGTTGAGAATGATTGTGCGTTTCCAGTGTCACCGCTAGCGAGTGCTGTAAGAACGGTTTTCCGGACGGATTTCTGGGGACGTACTCGACCAGTACATCTTGCTGGAACGGTCCTGATGACGGACGGAATCTCTACGGAGAATGCACGGGCGGAAAATTTCTTGCCGAGAGAGGGGAAAAGAATGGTATTTCCTGTGATTTTCGGAGGGAAATGGGCAGTTCCGCAGGTATATACGGTGGGTGACGCTCCGCGGTCAGCGTTTCTATGTGGTGAGGAAGTGACGCTGAATTTTCGTGTTTTCGGAACGGGGTTAATTGGGCCGACGGAACCTAAAACACGTGCGTTGCGCCGTGTAAAATTCAGGTTAAAGATGGTGAATGAGGCGGAAACAGAGCTGGGAACGGAAACCGTTTTAGCGGAAACGGACGGTATTTTTTCGGGCACGGAGAGCATTTTAGATGTTTCTTTTCCGTGGATTCCGGAAGTGGCAGGAACACAGAAGTTACGGCTGGAATGTGATTTTCCGGACGCAGAAGAGCAGTTTATGCTGACGTTTCCGGCAGAGATGACGGTGAAGGTGGCGGACCGCGTGCGACGTGTGTTACTCGTGACGTCTGGACCGGACTGGGAATTTCGGTATCTGCGGAATCTGTTGGTGCGAGAACCGTCCATTCAGGTAGAAACGTGGTCACCGCCGGAGTGTACGTTGGCACTCGATCCAGCACAGGACGCGGTTCAACGAGTGAACTTCCCTACAGAGGAAGAATTACGGAATTTTGATGTGGTCATCCTGAACTCGGTAGCACCATCAGATTTAGGGACGGAAAATGAAGCGGTCTTAAATC
>JAUNAI010000167.1 GCA_030527705.1 Planctomycetia bacterium
AGGGAACGGTACGTGAGAAAGTCTCACAAAAAAATCGTAACACATTTACAACGAACTTTAAATCAGGAACATTATCATGACAGAAATGACGATTGCTCAGAAATACCTTTATAATTGCTATCTTATGCGTTATTCCGACTGTGTTGAGGATGCGGAGACGTTACAACAAAAAGCGAAAAATGGGGATTTAGACGCGCAGTTTCATTATGCGTGGACGTTTGCGGAGACTGATTTTTCGCGGACGGAAGAGGAAATTCTACGGTTGGCAAAACTGAACTTTCCGTGTGCGCTTGCGTCGGTGTCTGGGTTTTATATTTTGGGTGTCGGTGTGAAGAAAGATGTGCGCGAGGCGTTTCGGTTACTGAATGCCGCGTATGAACAAGAACCGACGGAGTACGCGGGGGCACTCGCACGGTTTTATCTGGAAGGAGACAGAGGCGTTCCGAAAGATGTGAAGAAGGGAATTCGGTTGTGTCAGGAAGGCGCGGAGGCGGGCGAAACGGCGGGACTTATTACTCTCGCCTGCTGTTACCTAACCGGAAAAGGCGTGGAAAAGGCCCCGAAACGCGCTTTTGTGATGTTCGACCTGTTACAGAATCGGCATCCTGCGGCGTTAGCGTCTCTCGGATATTGTTACATGACTGGGAACGGAACGAAACGTGATTACGCTCTTGCGCTTCAGTATAATCAACGCGCGGCGGATTTGGGATGTGCTGTGGCGTTTTATAATCTCGGCACCCTTTATTTTTACGGCTGGGGTGTGGAAAAAGATAATAAACGCGTTCTGGAATTTGGAAAAATCGCGCTGGAAAACGGTTTTCCAGAAGCGAATTTGCTCGTGGCAAACGTCTTGTGGATGAAAGGACGTGTTTTTCGGTCTCTCCCGTATTTTTGGCGGGGCGGAACCAAGGGAAAATGCCTTGTTTTCGCGCTGGGAGTAATGTGGTTATTCTTGCTGTATCTCTCATTTCACTCGTTTTGTAGCTAGGAGGTTATCATTCTAGCGAGAATGAAGGTGGGAATGACAGCATGAATGAACATTTAATCGCGTTCTACGAACACTTGCTTTTAAATTATATTAGATTTCGATTTCGATAAGGAGTTGATTATGTCCGAGAAATTGTACCTTGCCGTCGATATGGGCGCGTCGTCCGGACGTCATGTTTTAGGACGTTTTGACGGGAAAAAACTGACGCTGGAAGAAATTTACCGCTTCGAAAACGGCGGTGTGGATCTCGGCGGAACGAATTACTGGAACCTTCCCTCTCTCTGGAAAAATGTTCAGAATGGGCTGGCTGCGACTACGGCGACTGTCGGAAATTCCGGATTACGGAGTGTTGGAATTGATACTTGGGGTGTCGATTTCGCGATGCTCGACCAGAACGACCAACTTCTACGCAATCCGGTAACGTACCGCGACCATCGGACGGACGGGTACCCCGAAAAAGCATTTTTGACCGTTTCGCGTCCCGAAATTTTTGCCGAGACGGGCTTGCAGTTTATGCAGTTTAACACGCTGTACCAACTTTTGGCGATGAAAGAGGCGGGCGACCCGATTTTGATGGCAGGACGGCGACTGTTACAGATTCCGGACGTTTTTCATTGGTTGTTGAGCGGTGAGAAAGCGAGCGAGTTCACGAACGCGACGACGACGCAGTTTTATAACCCATTGCAGGGAGATTGGGCGTGGGAGTTACTCGAGAAATTCGGACTTCCGACGCATTTTCTGGGACCGATTTCCGCGCCGGGAACGTGTCTGGGGGGACTACGTTCTTCTGTTCAGTCTGCGACAGGACTGGGGGCAGAAGTGAAAGTCGTTCTTCCCGGCACACACGATACGGCAAGCGCGGTCATGGCGGTTCCGGCTGTGTCGGTGAGCGGTTCGGATACGGGTAACCAGCCAAATTGGGCGTATATTTCGCTCGGAACGTGGGCGCTGATGGGAATCGAGTCGCCGAAGCCGATTGTGAATGAGAAGATGTTGGAGCTGAATTTCACAAATGAAGGCGGTGTCGGAAACACGTGGCGCGTTTTGAAAAATATCACGGGAATGTGGATTCTTCAGGAGTGTAAACGTATCTGGAACGCGGCAGGGAAAGCGTGGAACTGGGACGAATTAACGCAGATGTCTGATTCCGCGCCAGCTTTGGAACGGTTCATCGACGCGGAGGCGGGGGAATTTTTTGCGCCGGAAAACATGCCGGAACAGATTGTGGCGTTTTGTCGTCGGTCGGGACAGAGCGTGCCACAGACGGAGGGAGAGATTCTCCGTTGCGCTGTGGAAAGTATCGCGATGCGCTTCCGCGACGTGTTTCGGATGTGTGAAGAGATTAACGGACGGAAAATCGAAACGATTCATATCGTGGGTGGCGGAACGAAAAACCGACAGCTTTGCCAGATGACCGCGAATGCCACTGGGCGGCGTGTTGTGACGGGACCAGTCGAGGCGACGGCGATTGGAAACATCCTCATTCAGGCGATTGCCGACGGCGCGGTGAAGGATATTGCGGAAGCTCGCGAAATTGTGCGAAACAGCTTCCCGATGGAGGTTTTTACTCAGCAAAATACGGAAGCGTGGGACGACGCGTACACACGGTATGTGGCAATAAAAAATAATTAAGAATAAAGGAAAATTTAAAAATAAAGGAGAATATTATGAGTAAAGAATCAAAAAACGTTTCTCGTAGAAATTTCTTGGCAGGCGCTGCGCTCTCGGTCGGGGGAGTGTCACTGATGAAGACTGATTACGTTCTGGGTGAGAATGCGGAAAATACAGAAAACACCGAGAATACAGAAAGTAAGAAGCCTGTAAATCAGGTAAAATTCAGCGTTTTCGCCGATTTTCACCATCATCCGGGCGTTTTTTGCAGTCGGTCCGCGGAACACATGCCGATAATTCAGAATCGGGCACTCCGAGAGAAGTGTGACCTGATTATTCACTGCGGCGATTTTACGCATGAACCGCACTTGGAAACGGAATTTGTGAACAGTTACAACAATTTTCAGATCCCATCGTACCACACGCCGGGAAACCACGATTTTGACACATGCACGCCGGAAGAGACGTTTCACGCCTACCGAATCGAGAATGGATATTACTCTTTTGACCGAAATGGATTCCGTTTTATCGTGTTGGACGCGAATTATTTCCGAAACGAGGACGGAACGTTTACGCACTACTCGAAAGGGAACTATTTTAAATATACCGGCAACGCGATTAGCAATTTACCGCCGGAGGAAGTGAAGTGGCTGTCGGAGACGCTGGAAAAGTCGCCGTTCCCGTGCATTCTGTTCAGTCATCAGAGTTATGAGCGTGAAGTGGGTGGAATTGCGAACTGGGAAGAAATCCGGACGTTGATTGACTCCGTGAATGACCGTCATCCGGGGCGTGTGCGATTGTGTATTAACGGTCATTATCACCGCGACCATATCCGAATTTTGCGTAACGTGGTCTATTTCGACCTGAATTCTGCGTCTTTCGACTGGGTGGAACGGACGCATAATTGTTACCCGGAAGAACTTTGTAAGGAATATTCTCTCGCGAATCATACGGTCATTTATGAAGACCCGGTCCACGCGGTCATTACGATGAACACGGACGGTCTCATCCAGATTGACGGCATGGAAAGTAAAATGCTCTACGGCATTACACGCCGAGACGCGGGTTTACGCTTCGCGGATAATTGCGGACGCCCCGTATTTCCGCAAGTTACGTCAGCAACGATGATTATGAAGTATGAATAAAAACCAAGAGTTTTTAAAGGGGAGTGTGAGTGGGGAACATTTTGGAAAATTGTTTCTCTCTTACCCCCTCCTTCAAAAAATTCTTGGTTTTTTAGAATTATGTAAAGCTGTTATAATCAATAAATTTTTCTAAAATTTTTTTCTATCCCTCTTGTAATTAAAATTAGATTATATTATAATTGAAATGGGAAAGATTTCTTATTCTTCTGAATTTGGAGGAAATGATGTTTTTAAGAATATTTTTCATGTTGCTGACACTGATTCTGATGGGGTGTGAAGCTGATTTCGTTACCACTGAGATGACTCAGGATTTTGGAATCGCAAGCGAGGATGGGAATGCTGTGATATATGATGAAAGCATTTCTTATAGTGATTGTAACAGAATAACCACAATTAAAGAGATATCCTATAATATTTCGGCTTTTGCGTGGCTTGAGCCGATGAAACACATTTTTGTCATCATTTCTAAACCGGAAATCAAGATTTTCCCGATTGAAGCCTCTATCGGTAGTCGTACTAAAAAAGTAGAGCATCCTGAATATTTCGGGAAAGACGGACAGTGGCATGGCACGCAATGTGAATATCGGAATGGAAGAACTAGTTTAGGGAAATTCAGTCCAGAAAACAGGTTTTTGTACGTGGTTTCTTTGGAGGGAATTGAATCTCAAATTTCTTTTGCGGATGCCGGTATCGACGGAGATTTAATTTTCAGTTATTCTGAATCTGAAATTCGGGCGGATAGAAAAAAAGCGAAACGATATTATAAGAATATACTAATGTTCAACGCTCAAATTGAAAAATTTATAGAGATGAATCCGATTAATAGTTTCTGATAAAGAGGAGCTTTTAAGAATACGTCCATTACAGAAGAGCAATTTTTTAGTTACTAAGACAGGGGAACCGCGATGGGTATTCAATTTATCCCGCATGTGTCAGTGGAAGTGTATAAAGCTCCGGCGATTAGAGTGTTTTTCGGAGTTTTCACGTTATTTCTCACCCTGTTTTTAGGGCTATCTCCTCCACAGGCCGTTTTCGGGAGCGAGGATATCAAAAACCGTCGGACGACATTCGTGGTTTCGTGGGGGCTGGATTGGATTGCGCGTCATCAGTTGCCGGATGGAAGCTGGAATTTTAATCATATTCTAGCGAATCCGAAACAGTGTACCTGCGCCAATCCCGGTACCTATACGGAATGTACGCACGGAGCGACAGCGTTGGCGATTCTGTCTTTTCTTGGAGTAGGAATGACGCATGAAGATGGAAGGTTTCAGAAACCGATTCGTGCTGGTCTGAAATTTCTATGCGCGTCGATCAGGAGTGATGTTAACTTTCCGGGTAGTGGTTCCTTGTATCAGGAGCAGGGAACAATGTATACGCATGGTCTGGCGACGCTCTGTCTTACGGAAGCGTACATGATGACGAAAGATAAACGTCTCCGCCTCCCGGCTCAGGTAACGACGAATTTTATCATGAGCGCCCAAAATCCCATCAGTGGCGGTTGGCGTTACGCTCCGCTTCGCGAAAAAGGGGATATTTCCGTGACGGGCTTACAACTGATGGTTCTTAAAAGCGCACAGATGGCGAATTTCCAGGTTAATCCGATCTGTGTTACGAAAGGGATGTGTTTCCTTGATTCAGTTCAGCTTGATGACGGTGCGACTTATGGTTATACGAAACCGGGAAAGGACCCGACGTGTACCGCGATTGGGCTTCTCTGCCGTATGTATAACGGGTGGGACCGTGACCATCCTGCGATTAAAAAGGGTGTGGAGTATCTGAGCGGTCTGGGACCCAGTTCGGATATCTATTACAATTATTACGCCACCCAAGTAATGCGTCATTACGGAGGTGTCCGCGGGCAGGAATGGGTAAATAAATTGCGAGAACAGCTCGTCACGAGTCAGATTTCGGAAGAGGGGCATGCGAAAGGAAGCTGGAACCCCGTCAGCGAGCATAGCGAATACGGCGGACGACTCTATGAAACTGCACTTTCACTGATGACGCTGGAAGTATATTACCGTCACCAGCCGATTTATCAGTCGAAGATGATAGAAAATAAGAAAAGTAAATAGGGTAGTTGTGATTCAGTGTTTTAGAGCATTTTTAAGCTGACACAACCTAACGTTTCGTTTTACCGTAGTTACGCGTTGTGAAACGATGTAGGTCAGGACAACTCAACGTGATGCGGTAATCGCTCGCTTTTCGTTGAGGTTCGGGAAGAAAATTATTAGCAGGAATGGAAATAATGATGAAAACTGGACAGAAACCAGAAGTGTTGGCAGAAATCGCACGGTGGGGGCAGGATTATAAGACGCATTTTGAGACGGTTGATAGTGAGGAACGGTATAAATGGGGCGCGATTCAGTGGTTTCAGACGCACTGGGATATTAAGGCGGAAGATTTTCCGGGAATGCTGGAAAATGCGCTGGCGAAAGTGAGCAACTTAGTAAGTGGTGGAAAATATTTCCCGAAAGCCATGTTGTTGGAGTATGTTCATTGGAGACCAGAAGAGGCGCGTGAGATGTTTCGGACGTTTTATGATGAAACGTTACCGCTCTGGGACCGTGTAGAAGTGCTTCAGGAGAAGGTGAAGGAATACACGAAAATAAGAGAGGAGCAGGAAGGAAAGAAGATAAGTGATTATCAGGATCTGCGGGCGGCGATTCTTTACTTAACGCTCCGTTATCCGGGAAAATATGTGTTTTATAAAACGCGTATGTATCAGAATTTCCGAGATAAAGTGCATTTTGTAGAAACGGAAACGGACGAAAATAAACAGTATGCGAATTATAGAAATTATCGCGTTCTACTTCATCTGATTCATGAAGAGGCAGTGAAAGATGAAGAATTAAGCGCTATGCACCATGCACGATTAGATGAGGACTGTTATCAGGACGAGGATAATTGGATTTTGGCGTTTGATATTATGTATTACGGTGCGACAAGTACCCAAAAGTTACCGGAGGATTTATCTGGATATTGGCCAACTTTGGAGGAGTATAATCCTAGAATTACGACTGAAATGTGGGCGGAAGCGTTGCGGAATCCTGAAGTTATAACACCTACCAGAATGTTGATGCTCCAGAAGATGCTAGAATTGGGTGGGGAGAGTAGTTGTTATCGACTATCGCAAGTATATGGAAATATACCTAATCATTATAACGGAACAGGAAAATGGATAGGAATTAAGGTTAAGAAGTATTTTTCGTGCCCAGATTGTATAGTTAATGGCGAGAATTGCTATTTTGTGATTCCATTTCTCGGACGTAATATAAAAAAGGAGGGATATTCTTGGCGTCTGCGTCCGGAATTGAAAAAAGCGTTGATGGAATATAATAAGGAATTTGGACCCTATATTATTGAAAAAACAGAAATAGGAAAAAACACGAAAACGGATGTGCCACTGAATACGATTCTTTATGGACCGCCAGGAACGGGGAAGACGTATCATACGGTTTATTATGCCGTTGCGATTGTGGAAGGGAAACTTTTGCGGGAGGTGATGGAGGAAGAATATGATTCTGTTTTGGAACGGTTTCAGCAGTATAAACGGGAAGGAAAGATTGAGTTTACCACCTTTCATCAGTCGTACGGTTATGAGGATTTCATTGAGGGAATTCGTCCTAAAACGGAAAATGGAAGGTGACGTATGAGGTGGAATCTGGGGTTTTTAAACGATTTTGCGACAGAGCGGTGAGTGAAGAAAATGGGGACGATACCGCGCGGGTGTTTATTATTGATGAGATTAATCGAGGGAATATCTCTAATATTTTCGGGGAGTTGATTACTCTGATTGAGCCGACGAAAAGGATTGGAGCGCGAGAAGAAATGCGGGTACGGTTGCCGTACTCGGCGGAGACGGGGACGTTCGGGGTACCAAAAAATGTGTTTTTGCTGGGAACGATGAATACGGCGGATCGGTCAATTGCAGTGATGGATACCGCGCTGCGTCGACGTTTCACATTTCGGGAAATGTTGCCGGAGCCGGAGGTCCTAGAGCGTGAGAATCTGGTTGTGGAGGGCGTTTCTGTGGCGGAATTGTTGCGGAAGATGAATGAGAGAATCGAGATTCTCTATGATCGGGAACATACGATTGGACACGCATATTTTATGGAATTAAGAGAGAGTTGTACCGTCGAGACACTGGGAAATATCTTTCGGGACCGGATTATTCCGCTGTTACAAGAATATTTTTATGATGATTATGAGAAAATTCGACTTGTCCTTGGAGATAATCGGAAGAAGATGGAAGATGGAGATAAAACGTTTATTTTGAGGCATCCGAATCGGTATGCGGAGATTTTTGGCGAGAATGGCATGGATATGGATGAAACATGGCGATATACGATGAATGAGGTTGCGTTCTGGAATATTGAGGCATATCGGTCGATTTAGTGTAAGAAGTTGAAAGTAGGAAGTAAGAGCGTGGCGAAATTATATACGATTTTCGAGCATGAAGCGTTTAAAATTGGTGAGGAGGAGCCAGGGTATGTGGGATTGGACACACAGACTTTTCAGGCTCTGAAAATGTTCACGCTGGAAAATCAGAATGAGACGGCGGACGGTCTGGATTTTCTGGGGATTTCGGCACGAAAGGGAATCGGAGAGATTCTTGTTGCGCGGAATTATGTCGGGATAATTTCCTTAAAAAACGGTGTGTGTATCGAGATTCTGCCGAAAATCTTTTCCTCGGTGAGAACGGATAAGGGGAAAGGAACTGAGAAGTTGGCCTGGGCGGAAAATTGTGATTTATCGACTGAGAAAGGTGAGACGCTGACGGAAAA
>JAUNAI010000168.1 GCA_030527705.1 Planctomycetia bacterium
ATTCTAACTTCTGTCTAATTTCCGCGAGCGTTGCCAACCGCGTCACAGAAGCGCGCAAATCGTAACCATTCCCGGTCCAAGCAGCTTCCGGAGAGACCGCAAAACGGAGATATTTCTGTCGTGCCGACTCCTGAAACTCCAGCTTTTTCTTCGACCTGCGAGCCTCCCTCTCACGAATTTCCCACTCTCGTACCGCTTGGTCCAACATTATCGGCCAATCATCTACACGCTGCGCAAATTGCGGAAACTCGAACGTCCAGCTACTCACCCACGCCCATAACCCAGCATGAACCCCTACAGATTTCGAAGTTCCCTCATTCCGGCCTTTATTTTCAGCCGTTCCACCAATCATTCCATTTACAGTCCCCATCGGTCCTGCCGTCTCGTTCATCGACGCCACCAGTCTCACCGTCGGCTCACTTTCCAACGTCCGTAAAAGACAGACCTGCTGTGCCGTCTCCAGCATTTCCAGACCATTCAGAAACAACACGCCACCACGCGCCGAAACGATTTCCCGACGCCAAGCGTCCCAAGACATTCCCTCCAGTGCATATCCATCCACCTCGGTAAACGTCCCCGTAACTTTCCCGAAACGCCTCGCCACCGTCCTCTTCCCGCACCCAACCGCCCCCGTCAGGAGAATCGGCGCGTCCGAAAACTGAAATACCTCCTCCAACATGCGTAATGTCTGTACCAATTCCGGCTGGCATGTCGCGAGTAATTCAACTAAATCCAAATTTTTCATGCTTACTCCCCGACTGCCTGAAATTTTTCCTGAAACTCCACCATTTCTACCTGTTTCAGTCGCGTATTTTTTGGAACCTCCGTCATCGATAGAACGGCAAGCGTCGGGAGTTCCGGAGAAATAATTTCACGTACCGCTGCGCGTAAAGTCGGCAATACAAGTAAAACCGCACGTTCTCCCTGAAGTGCAAGCCGTTCCTGATGGAATTTAAGAGCCTTCACCAACTGCGTCCTCTCAGCAGGAGCTGGGAAAACGCGAATTCCTTCCGACGTCAGCTCAAAAGCCGACATCAAACGCGATTCCCACTCTGGCGAAAGCGTAATCACATTCAGTACGCCGTCCGCGTCCAGATTCCGAGACGCAATCAACCGTCCTAGACTCTCACGCACCGCCTCCGTCAACTCGATCGGATGCCGTGTGTGACTCACCGTGCGCGCCAACGTTTCCAGAATCGTCCCAAGCGACCGAATCGGCACCTGTTCCGCAAGTAAATTCCCCAAAACACGCTGAATCTCCTGCACGCCGAGCAAATCCGGAACCACATCATTTACCGTGGCGGGCGACGTTTTCGCGAGCGTGTCAATCAAGTTTTTAACATCTTCATGGGTCAATAACTCCGGCGCAAATTGCAGCGCGATCTCCGTTAAATGTCGAATCAGAACCGCACAAGGCGTCAAAACCTCATATCCATCCTCTTCTGTCTCATTCCGCGATTCCGGCGTAATCCATACCGCCGCCTGTGGTCCGAACGGGTTTCGTGTCTGTAAGCCGTCTACCATTCCGGTTGAAAACACACCTTCCAGCGCGAGCAATGAATCCGTTCTTAATACCATTTCTGCCACCGGACTTCCCGCAATCCGTAGCCGATACGCCGTCCGATCCAGTCCGACACCCGCCGTCACACGCACCGCCGGCATCAGGAAACCATACTCTCTCGCCAATGTCCTCCGAACTCCCTGAATCTCCGTCAATAAGTCCGGTTTATTCCCCGCTCCATCTCCTTCCGATTTCGTCCAGTCCGCCAGCCCTGCTCCAATTTCTAACTCAATCGGTTCCTGCATTAACGCCTCTTCCAGACGCACTTCAGCTGCCTTCCGAGACTCTTCCATGTCGCGCAATTTTCCCTCTTCCAGACGTTCACGCTCTTCGTTTTCCGCCGTTTTTTGCGCGTCCCGATACATCATTCCTGCCAGAATCACACACCCAGCCGCCAACACCAACAACGGAACTTTCGGCAACGGCGTCAACGCCAATGCCCCCAAAATACCGCCCGTCATCAGCATCGCTACTGGTCGCGAGAGTAGCTGCGACTGCACATCTTCTGCCAGATTACTCTCCCTACTTCCGCGAGTCACCAGCAACGCAGCCCCAATCGCCACAAGAAACGCCGGTAACTGACTCACCAGACCATCACCAATTGTCAGGCGCGTATATATATCTACCGTCTCAGCAAGTGTATGATTCCCACTCGTCAGCCCAATCGCCAATCCACCAAGGATGTTAATAAACGTGATTCCCAAACCTGCAATCGCGTCTCCCCGCACGAATTTACTTGCCCCGTCCATCGCGCCGAAAAAATCCACTTCCGCGCCTAATTCCGAGCGTCTGCGTCGCGCTTCTTCCGCCGTAATCGAGCCGTTCTGCAACTCCGAGTCAATCGCCATCTGCTTTCCGGGGAGTCCATCAAGCGTAAATCGCGCACTCACCTCACTGATACGCCCTGCTCCTTTCGTGATGACAACGAATTGGATAATCAACACAATCAGAAACAGAATCATTCCAACAACCAGATTTCCCGCAGTCACGAAGTTACTAAATGCCTCAATGACCGCACCTGCCGCAAGCGTTCCATCCTCTTCCGCGTGGGTCAGAATCATTCTCGTCGTCGCGATATTCAGCCCTAACCGCAACATAACGACCGTAAGCAAAATCGTCGGAAACGCACTAAAATCGAGCGGTTTCCTAATAAACACTGCCGTCAGAAGTATTAAAACCGAGAGCATCAGATTAAACGACAGTAATAAATCCATCACCGTCGCCGACATCGGCACAAGAATCAGTGCCACCGTCGCCATCAACGCCACCGGCAGAACGAGACTTTTTCTCCATTCCACAGAAGTTCGCGATGCACCTACACTCCGATTTTCCATAAACACGCACCTGAAAAAAAGTTTCCCAAACAGCCACAATCCGGCTCAATTATACGAATTATAACTTATTTTCAGAACCACGTCCAGACCAAATTTCCGTTTTTTAGGGAAACTTTTTCTTATTTCGCCAATTTCCGCGTTTCCTGAACATCGCGCTCAATCTGCGCCATGAGCGTTTCTCGACTGTCAAACGTCACCAAGTCCCGGAGACGCGTAAGAAACTCTACTTGTAAATGTTCTTCATACACACAGCCGGAAAAATCGAGCAGATAAATTTCGACCTTCGGTTCCGTTTCATGGAACGTCACGTTCGGGCCGATATGTACTGCCGCCGGATACCATGCGCCACGCGTCACATCTTCACTTTCGTCCGACAATTTCCCACCGTCCGGAACGTATGCCCGACACGCATACACGCCATACGCTGGCAGAAGCGTATCGATTTCCGCCAGATTGGCCGTCGGAAACCCCATCGTTCTTCCGCGTGCCTCACCATGTACAACCCGTCCGCGAATCTGATAAGGTGCCGTTAATAATGCGTTCGCCGACGAAATTTCCCCCTGTGCAATATACTCTCGAATCCGTGAGCTGGAAACCGTCTCACCGTTCACCTCATGTTGTGCCTTTACAACTTCCAGAAGCCGACCGGACTGCGTGCATAATTCACCGAGTAACCGTGTGTCGCCCCGTCTCCCCTTTCCGAAATGGAAATCGGGACCTTCCACGAGGACTTTCGCGTCCAGAAGTTGTACGACTACCCGTTCAAAAAACGTCTCTGCCGACCAATCAAGAATCTGTTTCGGAGAACAGAGAATTATTTCATCAACACCGAGTGCCTTCAGTAACTCGACCTTCCGTTCCGGCCATGTCAGCAGGTCGGGCGCGTTCTGTGGGCGTAAAACCTGACGCGGATGCGGTGAAAATGTAAACACGACCGTCGGCAGACCGTGCGCCTTCAATTTCCGCACGATTTCCGCGTGTCCACAGTGAACACCGTCAAAATTCCCGATAGAGACGGCACAGGGTTTCCGTGTTGTTGGTAAAGTTTCTGAATGAACGTTCCAGGTAATCATATATAAAAACTAATATAAAAAACACACTAAAAGCAAGCAATCGAAGATTGCGATTAAAAGTTTTTTTGGAATTTTTTAATCCCGACGCGACCTGAAATCTCGCTTCACCGTCGTTACGCTTTGCGAAACGACTTACGGAAACACCGCCCAGTGCGATTCAGCAATTTAACCGTTTTTGGGTCTGGGAGAAACCTATTTTGCAAAAATGGTTTCTTCCACGAGCGTTACGACATTACGGGTAACCAATTTCTCCCGATAGGGTAAAAGTCGGCGTTGGTGTTTAGAGAATAAACTCATTACGCAAGTATCCACACTCTTCGAGAGGAACTTGCTACCCGTCATGTCGTGACGCTGGTGAGTGGGAAACATTTTTGCAAAATTGTTTCCCCTCACACTCCCCTTCAAAAAAACCTTTAATCGCGACTACGTCGCTTGCTTCTTAATTGTTATGTGTGTTTTCTTTTCTTCTTTCTCTATTTCTCAACTTCATACACAACAATCGCATTATGCGCCGTCTCTACCGACGAATCGGTATAAAGCACAAGTCGGTCGCCAACCGAAACAAGTTCCTCGCTCCGAAGCGTCTGAATCGTTTCCCGCATAATATCCTCCGCCGACTTCCGTCCCTCCGCAATCTGCATCGGAATCACACCCCACATCAGACACATCCGATGTAACGTTTCCGGCGAGTGCGACAACGCCAAAATCCGCGCGTCACAGCGATTTGCCGACAGACTCAACGCGGAATTTCCACTCTCCGTCACCGTCACGATATATTTAGCGCTCAGCATCTCCGCCAAGTCGCAAACGCTCGACGCTAACGCTTCTTGAATCTCGTTTTCGGAATCCGTACTCTTCGGCATGGCGATAATCTTCAATTTCTCCACACCGCTCTTCGCCTCTTCCGTTCCGAGCGCGATTCGGTGCATCATTTCGACCGTTTCGACCGGGAAATCGCCAACCGCACTCTCTCCAGAAAGCATGCAAGCGTCCGTTCCGTCGAAAATCGCATTCGTCACGTCCGACACTTCCGCCCGTGTCGGCAAATTATTATGTATCATCGACTCTAACATCTGCGTCGCCACGATAACCGGCTTTCGGCTTGCGCGACATTTTTCGATAATCTCTTTCTGCAAGACGGCAACCTGCGCAATATCCGTTTCTACGCCCAAATCGCCCCGAGCAACCATCACTGCGTCGGATTCCGCCAGAATTTCGTCCAAATTCTCCATCGCTTCCGGCTTCTCGATTTTCGCAATCACCTGCGTTACACCGTCATTTTCCGCAATCAGCTCTTTCAAGTCACGGATTTCCGACGCTTTCCGCACGAAACTCAGACCGAGAAAGTCCACGCCGTTTTTCGCCGCCCACGCCGCGTTACTCCGGTCAATCTCCAACATTGCGGGGATACTCAGTTTTACACCCGGCAGATTCACCCCCTGCCGACTTCTCACCGTCCCGCCCTCAAGAATCTCACAACGCGCCCATTCATCGGGATTCGCCGACGTCGCCGTCACACACAGTTCGACGCTTCCGTCTGCCAGCACGATTCGATCTCCCACCTCCAACTCGTTCACCAACGGCTCATACGTACACGTCACCTTCGGCATGTCCGCGATTTCCGCGCAGTTACACGCTTTCTCCACGAACGGCATCGCCACGAACACCACGCTCTCCCCCTTTTCGAGCGTCAATTCATCATTCGGCAACTTTCCAAGTCGGATTTTCGGTCCCCCTAAATCCATCAGAATCCCGACCGGTAGCCCGGTTTTCTCCGACGCCGAGCGAATCCGTTTCACCGTCGCGTCGAATTCCTCCTGCGTTCCGTGCGCCGCGTTAATCCGAAAAACATCCACTCCCGCATAAATCAGCTTCGGCAACATTTCCTCATTATTCGACGCGGGACCGACCGTCGCCACGATTTTTGTCCGACTTGGACGACTGAGCATCGTTTTTTTAGCGTTATTCATATTCTTTTTCTCTCCATTTTAGTTTAAAAGCCTCCATTTTAGGAGAGGCTTTTTTATTTCCCTCTCAACGCTCTCCCAATCAGCAACACGACCAAAAATGCGCTCTGTAACAGCACAATCGTTCCTCCCGGCTGAGTTTCCGTAAAGTAGGAAATGTACAGTCCGAGATTCGTCATAATCACCGAAAAAATGACCGCGAAAATGAGCGTAAATCGGTAACTCCGGCGGAACTGCATAGCGGTAGCGACCGGGATAACCAGCAACGAGGAGACAATCAACACGCCGACCGTCCGTGCCGCAACGGAAATGGTAATGGCAGTCAGGAAGGTAAAAAGGGTGTTAATCGCTCCGACCGGGATACCTGCCAGACGCGCGGCGGACTCGTCAAATGCGATGTAAAACAGTTCCCGATACAGCAAAATCACGAGTGCCAGCACGACAACCGAAAGAATGATGACAAGCCACATCTCGAACGGTGTGACGGTCAAAATACTCCCGAAAAGGAACTGCTGGAAACTTGCCATATTCGTGACAAAACTCGACAAAACGCCCGTCAGCCCCACGCCAATCGAGAGAATCAACGCAATCGCTAACTCAGCATACTGTGGATATCGCGTGCGTAACAGTTCAATTCCAAAAGCCGCAAAAATACAGTAAATCGTCGCACATAACGTCGGGTTCACTCCCAGCAACAGTCCGAGCGTCACCCCGGCAAGCGATGTGTGTGCCAGCGTCTCACCAATCATCGAAAGCCGTTTCAGAACGACCGTCAGACCGATACACGGAATGATAACAGCCAGAAGCGTCCCAATCAAAAACGCGTTCCGCAAAAAATCGTACTGAAAAATCTCTAACGGAATCATCGCGTCCCTCCGTAATGACAGGAATCGTGTCCGTGATCGTGTTCATGTCCATGCTCACAATCGTACCCACACTCATGCTGAAAATTGCATGGGCATTCCTTCAGCGTCAGAAAATGCTCACACTTCTCCTTCAGTGGATGACGGTGGCGGTGACGCAGTTCGTGGTGTAACTCTTCCGGTGCTACGACCGCGAGATTCCCCTGCTCAATACAGAAAATCTTCTGCGCGAACGTCGAGGCGTGAACCAAATCGTGTGTCACCATCAGAATCGTCAGTTTTAACTCGCGATTCAGTCGATTTAATAAATCATACAGCACGTGGGAATTCTGCACGTCGATTCCATTCGTCGGTTCATCCAGAATCAGCAATTCCGGCCGATTCACCAACGCCCGCGCAATCAGAACACGCTGCAACTGCCCACCCGACAGAGTTCCAAGTCGCGCAGTCCGATACGCTTCCATGTCCACGAGCGCCAGAACTTCACATACACGGTCACGGTGTTCCTGCCGCGCGCGACAAAACAGTCCAATCTGCGGAAACTGGTGCGCGAGAAGGACTTCCTCCACGACCGCCGGAAAATCGGAATTCAGGTAAGAGTGTCCCTGCGGCACGTATCCGACGCGCGACCAATTTCGAAAACCGCCGACTTCCGAACCGAAAATCTGAACGGAGCCAGAATTCGGAGAAAGCTGATTCAGAAGGAGTTTCAGCAAAGTACTTTTTCCCGCACCGTTCGAGCCGATAATCGCCGCAAAATCCCCTTCCGACACGGAAAACGACACGTCTTCCAGTATCGGCATTTCTCGACGATAGGAAAATGTGAGGTGTGTAACCTCTAAAATTGCGCTCGGATTGTCCAACATGAACTCCCTAAATGAATCAAAACGGATAAAACCAATTAAAATGATTAAAAATGACTAAAAGTTTTTTTGAGGGGGAACTAAACACCAACGCCAATTTCACCCTGTCGGGAGAAATCGGCTACCCGGAATGTCGTGACACCCGTGGGGAGAAAACGTTTTTGCAAAATTGTTTTCTCCCCAACCCCCTCTTTCAAAAACTCTTAATCGCAATCTTCGATTGCTTGCTTCTTGTGTTTTTTCTCTTTCCTTATCTTAGTGCTTTCAACGCTTCCAAATTCTCCCTCATCACCGAAAAATAATCCGCGCCAGCCTTCAACTGTTCCTCCGTCAGCGTCCCCATCGGGTGTAAGACCGCAATTTTCACCCCCGTCTCACGCGCAATCGCGTCCGCGCCTTTCCGCGTTTCCGACAAGTCAACAAAAATAACCGGTACCTGATTTTCCCGGATAAACTCCACAATCTTCACCATCTGCGCCGGTGACGGGTCGGAATACGCGCTGTATCCCTCCAACGCAACCTGCTCCAGTCCGTAATCCTGGCAGAGATACCCGAAAGCCCGGTGAGAAACGACTAATTGCCGATTCTTGAGCGTCGCAGTCGTCGCCTGAAACTCCGCGTCGAGCGTATCACACTCCGTCAGAAGTTTCTGAGCATTTTCCGCATAAAACGCGCCATTTTCCGGGTCCAGCTCCGTCAAAAACACCGTCAAGTCGCCGATAATCTTCCGCATATTCTTCAGCGATAACCAAATATGTGGGTCTTGCCCCGTCGCATGTTCATGATGGTCATGGTGTTCACAGTCGTGATGAGCTTCATGCCCATGCGCT
>JAUNAI010000169.1 GCA_030527705.1 Planctomycetia bacterium
GGCATTCCACCCTGGTTCGGCATCCGCGACTGTCCCTGAAAACCACCCTGCTGATAACCACCACTCATGCCATTCTGGTTCTGTCCAAAACCGCCCTGTTGGAAGTTGTTCGGCTGCTGGAAATTCCCCTGTGGACGGAAACCTGACGGTTGCTGAAAACCACCCGGCATTCCCTGACCGCCCATTCCCTGTTGTCCCTGAAAACCGCCTTGCGCGTAATTATTCGGCTGCTGGAAACCTCCCTGCTGCGGATAACCACCCACTTCACCGACCGCGCGAAACAGCCCAATTCGCTGTGCTCCACACTGCGGACAACGAAACGGTTCTGTCGGCTGCGTCAATGTACAACCACAATTGCTACACTGAAATGTCTTCATTATTCTATCCGTTGATTACGTTTATGTGTTTAATTCATCTGTCTCCCTATGATGGGAGGTGGCTCCGCAGGAGCCGGAAGGACTCTAAACGCCAACACAAGATTCCACCTTATGGGAAGAACTTGTTACCCGTCGTAGGGTTACGTCTGTGGAAGGAAAACATTTTTTCAAAATTATTTCCCCTTCACTTTCCCTCCTTCAAAAAACTCTTAATCGCGACTACGTCGCTTTCTTTTCTTCTGTTTTTTATTTTTTCTTTATAGACCTGGAAACTGATTCATCATTCCCGGTGGAAGCCCCAGCGAGGAACCAAGCTCCTGTTTTCCCTGCACTTCCGCTTCCCGCACTTTCTGTGTGACTTGCTCAAGTGCTGATAAAATCAGTTTCTCAAGAATCTCCGCTTCTTCCTCGCCGAAAAGTTCTGGATCACACTTTACCGAAATCGGTTCATACTTTCCGTTCATGGAAATTTCCACTGCTCCGTCCGCATCCGACCCGGAAAACGTACTATTCGTCAGCGTTTCCTTCATCGCGCCAACCTGAGACGCGAGCGACTGTGCCCGTGCCATCAAGTCACCGAAATTTAAACTTCCGAAATCCATTTTCTCTCCATTTTATCCGTAGTTCCGCGCTTTATCATGCTTTATCCGCATTTACTCCACCGACTTGCTCTACGTTTCAGTTATTATACTTACTGAACGTCCACGAGTGCCTTGGAATAAACCGAGCCATTACCACGTAACACAACCCAACCATGAACCTGAGTCACTGTTACACCACGCGTCGTAGAATTATGTCTGCCCGCGTCGAAACGCTGTCCCGGCATGACCGTTTCTATCCGATTCGGTAACCCCGCGCTCTCACACAGCCACTGCGCCCAACGTACGAGTGCGTCTTCCAGAACCTCCAGATTCGAGTCCGGAAACTGATTCGCCCAACGATAATACGCTTCACCAAGATCTTTCAGCAACAACACCATTTTATCTGGAGCAGACGACTGGAACATCATCAAAATTCCGCCCAGATAACAACTTACTGAATCGTGTGCCAAAATTCCCTGCAAAATATACTGCAACTCGTTCTGAATCGACGGTTCAAGTGCCATTTCACCGAAAAACACTTTCCCCAATTCATCCTGATTTCCGCCTGACCGCGACGCACGCGGAGGAGCCGACATCTGTGCCGACTGCGCCATTCCAGAATTCATCTGAGACGCAGAATCCGCCTCATATCCCGACGCTGTCGATTCCTGAATCGCCTCATTTACCAGACTTTTTTCCACTTCCACATTTCCGCTTTCACTCATGGAATCTGCAACGCTCACGCCACTCGTAACGCTCGCACTTCCGGTCGTCGGCAAGTTTTTAAGCAGGTTTTCCAGCGCGTCGAATCGGCTTCCAATCGCCGGCATCATCTGCTGGTCCATCAACATGCCGAGCATATTAATTCGCTCCTGTATGGAGTTCATTGATTCCAGAAATGTCCGCATGTCCACACGTCCCGCTTCACCTGCCGACGCTGAATTTCCTGATACCGCGTTCATTCCGCCTACGTTTCCCGTACTCGCGCTCACTCCGTCGCCACACCGACTTTCTGCTTCACGTGCCAACAGATATTCCGTGATCTGTCGCTGAGAATCGGTTAACGCCTGATATAGTTCCGCTAGTGAAACCTTCTTTCCACCCGCATTTCCCGCGCCCATACTCGTGTTATTTGCACTATTCATGCCGATTCCGCTTTTTTCGTTCGACTCCGTAGCAGGTGAAACGCCAGTGTCGGACGCATTTTCAGGTTTTCTCGTTAAAAACGACATTTTCGTCCCTTTCCAACAACCATTTTGGGTTATTCTTGTAGAAAAACTACCTCTTTTAAATACCCCTTAAATCTCCCATAGATTTCATAGACCTTCACTGATATTTTAATATTCCAATCAGATTTTTTAATATAAATCTGATTTTTAAGATATCCGTAAAATCTGTGTAGGAAACGCTAATTCACATGGAACTCGAAAAAATAAAAAAATCTCCATCTTTAAAATTTTTTCATTCCACAGATTTCATTTTCGATGTAACTCAGTGAAATCTGTGAAGTGTATGAAATATGTGGGAGATTGAGTACTTTTTCTTTTAGGGTACCCGTTAATTAAAATGAATTTTAATTAACGGGACAGAGTGTTACTTTTCCTAAATCGCTCCACCTAACTCGATATTATCCAATCCTCCGGTATCCAGATAGTAACGTTCGTCGGCAAGTGTCCGCCAGTTGAAGAACACGTTTTCGCCCAGAACCGCATCTTCGCCCGCGACGACACCGCTGACCGATTCCACTTCCAGACCTTCTTCACGCTCACCATCCGCCTTGCGACGCTTAATCTTGATACTCACGTTCGTACGACCAATTCGGTCCCCGACGTCCATTTTTACGACATAAACCGGCGACGCCTGAGCGGTCTCAATCGGACTCATCTTGCGTCCAATAATCACGCGCTGGGAACTCGTCGAGAATTCTGTGATTTCCTCACGCGCATTTTCGTCTGCCGGCGAGAAAAGGATACGTTCCGGACGAATTCCACTCGTTGAGTCGCTCATCACGCCCCAATAATACGAATTTTCGTCCGTCCGTTCTTCCATACGGAAGTTAAACTGCGGCAACATACCGTTCGTTGCCATAAAGTCAATCGCCGCACCGACCACGACCGGGCTTTTCGGGTCAATAATAATCCCCGGTAACCGCCCTTTTTCGTCCTGATACGGATACCAGTTACCCGCGTAATGATGAAACATCGGCACGATTCGCGACGGTGGCAACGGCAGATACATACGCACCAGTTTCTGAATGAAACCCAATTTCGACGGCTGCCCCGCCAGCAATACCACGTCCACATTATAATCGATACAACGTTTACAGAAGTCGAAAATCAACTCATCGAACACTTCCGTAACCACGTCCTCGAACTCCTGCGGGTGGAAATACAATTCCATATCCTGCTGGAGGTTATAATAACCCGGTCCACGCAGTTTATCGAAAATACGCTGCAACGAATCAAGAATTGCCGGGTCGATAATTTCCGGATCCATGTGATTTACCGGCTCGTCCGTGATTCCTTCCGTCGCCAAATTCAGATACTGCTGCGTCAACGGAATAAACAGTCGATTCATCCACGTAATTCGCAGACTTCGGAACTCGCGGTTTCTCGGCACTTCCGGTCCGAACATCAACTTCACATCTTCTTCGTCCATCGCCAACGTGTCCGCGAACGCCGGAATAATAATCCGTTCCAGTAACCGTTTCGCTAACTGGTCGCCCGCCAACGAAATACCGTCCTGATGAAGGACTTTTCCACGGATACTGTCGTCAATTTTCGACTCGAAATTATATTTCGCGATCATTAAGTCGGACGTACCACCACCAATATCGATACACGCAATACGGACTTCATGATTTTTCTCCCCAAATTCCTCTTTCGGAGCCGCAGAACCACGCACCGCCCCCATACGTCGACGAGACGCAGGTGATCCCAACATCGGCGCGGCAGGGGCTTCTTCTTCCTTCTTTTCTTTCGGATTTCCACGTTCCTGGTGGAGCGACTCGAACCAAATTCGCGGGTCCTGACCCAACAGACGCAATTCACTCCAGATGTACGTCAGGTGAACCGCACTCGCTTCGTCAATCGACAGATTCAGCAACGGTTTCACATGCTGATGCCGTCCGAGCGTCATGTTGAAAATCTCAATCGCTTTCTGCGTCTGACGCTGTAACCGATCTTTTTCCTCCGTAATCATACCACTCGGGAAAGTCATCGTCAACGTCCGAATTTCACGCGCACGACCAGCGTCACCCGACTGCATACGATACGCAATCGAGTTCACATACGTATATGCCTGCGCGAGCAATTCATAAATCGCACCCGTCATCAACGTACGCGGAGCATGTCGCGGTTTCAGTGGCGTTTCCGGCGCAAAATCCTGTGGTTTCACGCCCGTTTCCTTCAACAGGAAATCATTATCATCTTCATGAATATACTTCAGAAGCGCACCACGTAATGTTCCGCTGTACGTCCGCGTCTGTTCCCGGTCATACGGGTCCGCCATGTGCCAGTTCGCACCCTCAAGCCAACTCGAATCGTCCGCCCACAGATACCGTTTCGGTGAGCTTAAACCTGTACGAATATCATCATCCGTCGCAATCACCTGCAAAATGTCATCAGCTTCTTTTCCCATACGCACCATGGAAAAATCTTCAAAAATGTCGGGGCGACGCGCGACTTCTACTTTATTCGTGTGCACTTTCGAGGACGATTTTCCGAAACCGAACCAACCGCGTTTTTCACCACCTTCATCAACCTGCTGATACTCGATTTTCCGCATCATCTGAGCTGGCAGGTACGGCGTGTTGCACCAGTGCGTTTTGGACGAGAACCACCGCGCTCCCGGATTCCGCAGGTACTGTCCCTCATCATCCCATGCATCTAAATGATAACGATTTGTCAGCTCGAACGGCAACATCTGCGGTGTCTGCGAGATTTCACCCACCACTTCCAGCAACAACGCGCCTGTCCGACTATTTCCGAAGTCAACGACCATGTGAACATGTTTCGCATCGCCCGCCACCGCAGCTGCAGGACGGATACAGATTTCCGTCATCGGCACGCCACGTAACGGTTGACCGTTCAGGTCCTGAATGTTTTCCAGATTGACGATAAAGTCACCCGTCAGGGAGTTCGCGTCGCAGAAATAACCAATTTCCTGGTCACCACACGTCGTGTCCACCGCAAGAAACAGTTTCGTCGTCGTTCCCTGAATAATCTGCCACTGAATGAACGGATACTCATCCGCTGTCGATTCTACCGGCTGAGCGTTACGCTTTTTCCCGGTCGTTTCCTGTTCGACAGCCATTCCACAACGTGTCCGTTGCCAACCATTTCCGATTTGGTTTACGTTATACCGCGCCCCACCTTTAAGTGGAACACAAATGACCTGAACTCCGGTATTGGCGAAAAGAATATGCATTTTAACTCTCGTTTATGTTATAAATGAAATGTGTGTTGTTATTGGCAGGCGACGCGTCTCGCCTCGCTGAAAATTGCTGGAAACGACATATAACATGTCGCATAATTGGGGAAATCTTCATTTTAATTCTTCACCCGTTGCGACGCGAGACACCTCGCTTCCCATAAATCCGTTTCTCTCTTAATTCTTCATCTGCGCCAGAATCCGCTCGAACGGTTCCAGAATCTGAATCAACTCAGCATTTCCCGGCGGAATCTGAATATGGTCACCTGCGCCGAGTGCCAACGCTTCCGGAAGACGCTCGCACCACCGTTTCATGAACGTTGCGGTCTGACCATAATTCGCATAATAATCCAACGGTTTTTCGTGCGGTTCACGCTCATCTTCATCTGCTTCCAACTGCGGAGGCGCAATCGCCGCCTGCGTCGGTCCCGGACTCATGATGTAATCGTCCATAATCATCTTGACGTACTTCCGACGTGCATAACGCCGAGCCGCCTCGTCACGTGTTTTCAGGTTACAGACCGGATTCAATGCGCCGAGCAACGTGTCGATACAGTGCGAGCTGACCAGATAATCACGCAGATAACGTACGAACGTGTTCAGATCGTCACCCGACAGCCACGGAGCACCTTTATCATTCGTTTTCGTGTACGATTCCCAGCGTTTCGGAACCTGTTTCGTCGCCCATTCATGCAGGAAATCACGCAACGATTTCGGAATCGGGTCACCAAAACGTTTCCCGGTATCCACGCAGTCCGCAAGTTGCCAACTTTCACCTTCCGGCACCGACAGCGTTTCCTGAAGTGCATAAACACGTTCATACGCCCGTTCCGGGTCGTCCGTGAGCCAGTTTACCACCTTTTCCGCTGCACGTACACGTTTTTCGCGGTCGACATTCGCGTCCGGGTCCACCACCCAGTCACGCGCAAGCAACAGAATTCGGTTCAGAACATCATTCACCTCTTTTTCGAGCTGATTCTGCTTATCCGTCGCTGTCGTCACCGCACGAATACCAGCACTGATGAGCGACAGACCACCGTCGCCGTCCGTCATCGCCGCTTTCCATTTCATTTCGGGATTGGCCGTGTATTCCTGAACACGTTCCGCATCCAAGAAGGCTTTTCCCGCACGTACCCATTTTTCCGGGTCGTCTTTCTGACGCTGTTCTTCGTCCGTGTCCCACGTTCCCGGATAACGGAGCGGATACGTATTCGTAAACGCTTTTCCACGACCACCGAAGTCCGTCATGACCGGTCCCAGCGTATCCACCAGCTGTCCCAGACGCTGCTGATACAGTCCTTTATCCGCATATTCCTGTCGGTTACGGAATTCTTCGTCGATACCCGTCATGCCGATAAACAGTGCCGGAAGCTCGTCCGTCACCTTACTGGGCCAGTATTTCTCGCCGTAACGCGCACGTCCCCATTTATCGATATGGTGTTTCATCTGCGACGTAACTTCCAAGTTACCACCGCGAGACAGCAGAATCAGCGTCTGAATCTGAAGTTCATCCGTAAAACGCTCGAACAGGTACGCGACCTTACCACGTTTCACGATTTCCATCTGTTCTTCCAGTTTGTCCGCTTCAGTACGTTTACCCTGTTCGGCACCCTGACGTCCCGCACGCATACCCGGAATGTCGAGGAAGTCCATCTGCTCGATAACTTTCCTCCAGTCATCATTCAGTCGGTGAGGCAGAATCGGCAACACAAGTTCCAACATTGCCGCCTGAATCGTTTCCAAGTCCTCATCACCATTCCCACTGCCTGGCGTATATTCCAGTACGTACCAGTCCTTCCGCTGACGGAGATGGAAATCCGCCCAATCCACGCGCGTGAAACAGAGCGAGTTTTTACGTTCATGCACTTTCGAACGCTGCGAGTCCAGCAAGAAGCGCACACCCGCCCAGTGTACCAGAATCGCCGGTTCTGGGGAATTCGCCAACTTTTCCAAGAACTTATTAATTCGAATAAATAGACCGGTCAGAGACGGCCACCCACCCCAGAAAATCTCGCCGCACGCCTTAATATAACCCTCGTCAGAGAGCATATATCGACTCAGCAACGCACTCAAAATTGCTTCTTTCGTTGGGAAACCGCGACGGTCCACCGTCCGCATGTAGGAATACGCGTCAATAATGTCCATACGCCAACGTCGGTCGACACTCGTGCCAGGGAACTGACGCGACATATCTTCCAACATCTTGTCCAGATGAGATTCATCCCACGCAAAATCCTGACCACGGCATTCCACTTGGAAACCACGAGCCAGAACACGAATCCATTCCACACGCGTCAACGCTTTCACCATAACCGGATACTCCGGCGAAACGCTTTCCGAAATTCGATCTTTCGTTGTGAATCGCGTTACCAGAGCGGTCGCCTCGTTGGAACCAGACTGCGGGTTCAAGTCGGTATTAAACGACAAATCCTTATAATACGCCGGTTCACCGTGAGCTTCGTCGCGCCCCAACGGGCTGAACTGCTCACTCTGCGCACGAAGAACCTGACCCATAAAGAGGCTCTTCCCGACCTGAGAAGGACCGTAAACCGCCGCCGCAACCGGCACTTTCGAGGACGTATATAGACTGCTGGCGAGTCGGCGAAGCTGAAGAATCTCAAACTCGTCACTCTCCGGAATCGGCAATAAATCCACCTTCCGGCGGTCTGCGTTAAATTCGGCAAGCCAGTCACAAATATCAGTCGCCAATCTCTCTACCTGATCCGCCTGACGGATAATCTGACGATCGCGTTCATCTGGAAATCCCATAAATCACTCGTTAAATAAAAAGGTTGAAAAGGATGGAAAAAAATACATGATAAAAACACTAATTAAAAACCTGCGACGTAGTCGCTAACAAAAGTTTTTTGAGGGGGGAGTTTGAGGGGGGAACAATTTGCAAAATGTTCCCCACCTCACAGCCGTAAATTCTCTACGGGTAGCCGATTCCTCCCGAAGGGTGGAATTCGGCGTAATGAGTTCAGCCAATTCCCCCTTTTTATCAGTGTTTCTTTATATCAATTTACGTTATCAATTT
>JAUNAI010000170.1 GCA_030527705.1 Planctomycetia bacterium
ATTCAACGACAGACACTACGAACTCTGAGGATTCTACGAACAAGAATGTAGAATCCGGAAAGGCTGAAACAGGCAAGGATGAAGCGGAAACGAAAACCGAAGCAAAAACCGCTCCTGAATCGACCCAGGTAACGGAAGAAAAAGCTGTAACTCCCCAAAAGACGGCTCAGGAAGCCGCTGGTTTAGTTGAAATCACGGACGAGGAAACGGAAACCTCCGCAACTCCTGAAACCTCTACCTCTACTCCTCAGAAGCCGGCAGAAGTGACCGAAAATACGAAAAAACCGTCACGGGATGAGTTGATTGAGCAGGCTCATATTGCGATGGACCGCGAGGATTATGAGTTGGCTTTCGCGTCCTTCCAGCAACTTCCGCTGGAATCGCTGGAGTCGAAAGATCTTGAGAGTTACGCTACATGCTGCGAAACGCTTGGTTGTTTCTACACCGCCACGCAAATTCGTGAACAGCAACTCACATTCGAGGAAACCGAGAAACTCCTTCATGTGGGCATTTATAACGCGTTGGAGGGGGATTCCCCACAACTCGCACTCATGTGGGTCGAAAAACTCTTGGAAATCGCTCCGGAAGCTGAAGAATTACTGTTTTTAAAGGGAATCGCGCTGAATCAGTTGGCGTTTAAGAATCAAGATTCTGCTCTGGCTCGCCGTGCAATTGAGGTATGTAATCAGCTTATCGAGAAAAATCCGGAAAATTCTCAGTATTACGCAACTCGCAGTTACGTTTATCTGAAAAATCCTGCTTATTTCCCGAAAGCGTTCGATCTGGCTAAAGCGGATATGGAGCGTGCGTTGAGCCTGGATTCCAAGTGCATGACTGCACAACTTTACCACGGAATCATGTTACGGGACGTGTACCAGCAGAAATTAACCGCAGTACGTGAATTCGAGGCACTTCTTCAGCAGAATTCGGAAAATGTGGAAGCGTTACTCCAATTAGGTATTACTTTCATGGAAGACCGACCGGAACTGGCGTTGGACTATTTCACGCGCTACATCAAGTTTCGTCCCGAAAAAAATGAAGTGTATGAAGACCGTGGGAAATTATATTTTAAGCAGAAACAGTATGAAAACGCACTGGCTGATTTTAATTTCTGCATTTCCCATGATGAAATGAACCTCCCAATTCGGAAATTACGTGCGGAAACAGAAACCCATCTAGAACGTTGGCGTGACGCGAAATCGGATTATGATTTCCTGATTGCGAACGATTCAGAAATTAAAAATCACATCGATTATTACTTGGGACTTGCCGACGTGTATGATGGTGCGAAGCAGAAAAAACGCGCTCAGGATGCTCGTGAAGCAGCCGACAAAATCCGAAGAACAGGCGGAATTTAATGATTCCTGACTCATGAATCACGTTTTAAGAAAGTGATTTACTGAATGTGATTTATCGTAGAATTAAATAGTCGAGAGCAACACAACTCTCGGCTATTTTTATCATTTCAGCATAATTTTCTCGAACTCGAAAAAACCATCTTCCATCTCTGGACATTCTTCCGTAAATTTCGAATTCAAGACGCGTATTTCCAAGCCGGAAAGGTGTTTATTATAAAATTTCGTGATATGAAAACCACCTTATTTACATAAAAATGGTAATTCCGTTTCTCAAAAAATAGTGCGACAGTTATCCATTTTACCATATCAGGATATTTTTTCTTAATTACGTTCTATGTTGTAAAATGGATTCCATGTTTAACGGCCTCCTAATAGATGAAAAACAGGTCAAGATAATACACATACCCTCCTTATCAATCATCGTAATCGTCCCGCCAACGATTTTCCGTCACCACGACATGAAGGCAACATTCACCCCTAGTAGACAACACTAAATAAGTCGTACTTTAAGGAGGTAACGTATCTGGCCTCCCTATAAGACGCCTTGAAATGTGGATTTTAGGCTAAAATATACATTTTTACCACCACTTTCGCTCTTGCGAGACGCCTCGCCCCCCAGTTAATCCGCATCTATATAAGAAAAATGAAGCCCTACACCAGATAAAAAACCGTAATGACGCGGTTTATCACGCACGCCATTACGGTTTTATTTAACTCACTTGAGAATATTTATTCTTAATATTTCTCAAAAATTACTCATGTTTCAGCGTGGAAAGCTGGGAGTAATAACCATAACGGTTATTGATGTCTTCCTGACCTTCCGCGAGGAATTCTTCGGTCTGTTCCGCCGTGTTGAGGAGCTTCAACGTCTTGAAACGATTCTGCTTCATCGCGAATTCCTTGAATTCTCCTTCCGGAGCCTTGGAATCAAGATGGAACGGCGTTTCGTCAGCCGGATTGTAATGATACAGCGGCCAGTAACCACATTTCACCGCTTCTTTCTGGAGTTCCAGACCGCGGAGCATGTCGATACCGTGGTTGATGCAGTGCGAGTACGCAATAATCAAGGACGGACCATCGTGCGCTTCGGCTTCAACCATGACTTTCAGCGCGTGAACCGGATTCGCCGCGATGGAAATCTGACCGACGTAGACGTTACCATAAGAGGCAGCCATCATACCGAGGTCCTTTTTACGGGACTTCTTACCGTTGGCAGCGAATTTCGCAACCGCACCACGCGGGGTGGACTTGGAAGCCTGACCACCGGTGTTTGAGTACACTTCCGTGTCGAGAACCATAACGTTAATGTTACGTCCGCTCGCCATGACGTGGTCCAATCCGCCGTAACCAATATCATAAGCCCAACCGTCACCACCGAAGCACCACACACTGCGTTTCACCAGGAAACTGGCGACGTCGCACAGGGCTTTCGCTTTCGGGCAGTCCGCGCCTTCAATCTTTGCGATGAGTTTCGCAACATTGTCGCGCTGTTCCGCAATTTCCGCTTCGGATTTCTGCGGGTTATTCAGAATCGCATCGACCAAGTCCTGACCGACATGTTCCGCCATACCGGTGAGCAGGTCAATCGCGTATTCCTGCTGCTGGTCAACCGCAACACGCATACCAAGACCGAATTCCGCGTTGTCTTCGAACAAGGAGTTCGCCCAAGCCGGACCGAAACCTTTTTCGTTCGTGCAGTACGGCGTGCTCGGCAGGTTACCACCGTAAATGGAGGAGCAACCAGTCGCGTTGGCAACCAACATACGGTCACCGAACAACTGCGTGACGAGTTTCACGTACGGCGTTTCACCGCAACCAGCGCACGCGCCAGAGAATTCAAACAACGGCAACAGCAACTGCGAGCCTTTCGGCTGAAGCGGATTGACTTTCGCGCGGTCAATATTCGGAATCGCATGGAATTTTTCGTAATTCGCACGCTGGTCGTCGATGACCTGGAGCTTGTCAACCATGACGAGGCAGTCTTTCGCTTTCATCGGGCAGATGTTCGCGCACAGACCACAACCGGTACAGTCATCCGGATAGCACTGAACGGTGGCTTTCATGCCAGCGAACGGAGCTTTGGCGTCCGCGGAATTGAAGGAAGCCGGAGCGTCGGCGATTTCGGAGGCATCATAAACCTTCATACGAATCGCGGCGTGCGGGCAAACCATCGAGCACAGACCACACTGGGCGCACACGTCGGCTTTCCAGACTGGAACTTTCAGAGCGATAGAACGTTTTTCGTACTGCGTCGTAGCAGTCGGGAACGTACCATCGACGGTCGAAGCGAGATCGTTCACGCTCAGGTTATCACCGTTACCTTCCATAATCGTGCCGAGCACATTAGTGATGAACGGGGTCGCTTCGCCGATAACGCCCGGACGACGTTCGAACGTGGAAGTAACAGTACCCGGAACGGTGACTTCTTCCAGACCAGCCAGAGAAGCATCGACAGCCGCCCAGTTCTTTTCAACGACGTCCATACCCTTCTTCAGGTAAGACTTCTTGATGTATTCTTTAATGTGACCGATAGCGGTATCAGCACTCATACCACCGACGTTCGCCAGCGCGAAGAAGCACGTCTGGAGAATCGTATTCGTACGGCGACCCATACCGGTTTTTTCGGCGATGGCGTTCGCGTCAATCACGTAAAGTTTAATGTTCTTCGCAATGATTTCTTCCTGAACGCTCTTCGGAAGGTGATTCCACACTTCGTCTTTTCCGTACGGACTGTTCACGAGGAACGTCGCGTTATTTTCGGCTTTCGCGAGCATGTCGACCTGATTGATGAACTCCCACTGATGGCAAGCGACGAAGTTCGCGCTGTGAACCAGATAGGAACCCTTAATCGGACGCGGGCTGAAACGCAGGTGCGATTTCGTAACGGAACCGGCTTTCTTGGAGTCATATTCGAAGTAACCCTGAGCGAACAGGTCCGTGTAGTTCGAGGTGATTTTCACGGAGTTCTTATTCGCACCGACCGTACCGTCGGAACCGAGACCGAAGAACAAGCAACGGGTGACGTCAGCGGCTTCCGTCTGCCACGTGGAATCATAATCCAAGCTAAGTTTGGAGAGGTCATCGTTGATACCGATGGTGAAGTGTTTTTTCGGCGCGTCTTTCTTGGATTCGTCGAAAACAGCTTTCGCCATTGCCGGCGTGAATTCTTTGCTGGCAAGACCGAAACGACCGGCGGTCAGTTTAATGTCGGTACGACCAACTTCTTCCAGAGCGGCGCAGACGTCGAGATAAAGCGGGTCAGCGACGGCGCCCGGTTCCTTCGTGCGGTCGAGAACGGCAACGACTTTCGCGGTAGCCGGGACAGCAGCGGAGAACGCTTCCACGTCGAACGGACGATAGAGGTGAACTTTCACGAGACCGACTTTTTCGCCTTCAGCGACGAGGCGTTCGACGGCTTCTTCAACAACACCACAACCAGAACTCATCACGACGATGACACGTTCAGCATCCGGAGCACCAGCATAATCAAACAGATGATACTGGCGACCAGTAACCTGAGCGAATTTATCCATAGCTTTCTGGACGATTCCCGGGACGGCGGTGTAGAACGGGTTACACGCTTCGCGAGCCTGGAAGAACACGTCGGGGTTCTGCGCGGTACCACGGATAACCGGACGGTCAGGATTCAGGGAACGTTCACGAGCGGCTTTCACGAGTTCCGGATCAATCATCGACGCGATTTCTTCGTCGGTCATCTGATCAATACTGTTAATTTCGTGAGAAATACGGAAACCATCATAGAAATGGAGGAACGGAACACGAGCTTCGAGCGTGGCGGCATGAGCAACCATCGCCATGTCCTGAGCTTCCTGCACAGAACCGGAAGCGAGCATCGCCCAACCAGTAGAACGGCACGCCATCACGTCAGAGTGGTCACCGAAAATGGAGAGCGCGTGGGTCGCGACGCAACGAGCGGTCACGTGGAATACACACGAAGTAAGTTCACCAGCGATCTTGAACATGTTCGGAATCATGAGCAGAAGACCTTGGGAAGCAGTAAAGGTACTGGTCATCGCGCCAGCCTGAAGTGCACCGTGAACGGCACCAACGGCACCAGCTTCACTCTGCATCTCGACGACCTGCGGAACGACGCCGAAAATATTCTTGACACCCTTGGCAGCCCATTCATCCGCAAGTTCGCCCAACGTCGAGGACGGGGTAATGGGATAAATCGCCATAACTTCTGAACAACGATGAGCGATATACGCAGCGGCTTCATTACCGTCTAGCGTGACAAAACGTTTAGCTTCGGACACTGTAAACTCTCCTAAAAAAATTGAGAAAACAACCTGTTGTTAGTGTATACCGATACACTTGAGTATTATTATATAATTTTATCTATTTTACACAAGGGGGGGCGGTAGGGCGTTATCGTTAACTTTTAGAAATAATTTAAAATTTCTGAAATTTCATCCGCCGTTTTCGTAATTCTTATCCTATTTATTTTATTTTCTCGTCGGTTTCCCATATTTAAATGTAAAAAACATGATAAGTCACCCTCAAGCGAAAACATTCATTTATCGATTATTTTATAAAAACAACACGCAGAAATTACGCACATGGATCACTTTTTACTTTTTTTCTCAAAAAATTTTAAATTATTCCCGGACGGGCCCTTGATGAAAATTCATTTATCGGTATGATATTATCAAAAGTTTTCCCTTTTAGTCTAAATGTTTTATACCTGAGAAGGATAAAATATTAAAGTGCCGAAAATAAGGAAAGAAACTGTTAAAATGACGTAAGTGTATTTTAACACGGCAGCTAAAATCATTAAATCTCCCACAGAACTCACAGATTTTCACAGAAAAGAGTGTGATTTCAGGAAATGAATATGATTCAAATATCCATGCTTCTTGCATATTGAGTGGCTGTATTTTTCAGCATCTCGCACAGAAGAGACAGAAGAGATAGATTTCATAGATAGATTTTAAATTGTCATAAACATTAAAAAATCTGTGAGATTATGTGGAATCTGTGGGAGATTTAAAATCACGGTTTTTTCGTGAAATCCGTGGAAGAAGAAAGATTTAGGTTAAAGGGAGAGACTTTATTGTTCCGTTTCCGAAAAAGTTTGAAAGGTCAGAAAGGCGAAGAAAATGTCCGAACGACGCGATGATTTAAGGAATATTGCTATTATTGCTCACGTAGACCACGGAAAAACCACGTTGGTGGACTGTCTGTTACGGCAGTGCAGCCAGATGCGTGACGCGGAATTTCAGTGCGACCAGATTCTCGACTCGAACGACTTGGAACGGGAACGCGGAATTACGATTCTTGCGAAAAACATCGCGTTGACCTATAAAGGTGTAAAGATTAACATCATGGACACGCCGGGACACGCAGATTTTGGTGGTGAAGTGGAGCGTGTTCTACGCATGGCGGATGGGTGTCTCGTTCTTGTAGATGCGGCGGAAGGTCCCATGCCCCAGACGCGATTCGTGTTGAGTAAAGCACTCGAAATCGGGCTAAAACCGATTGTGTTAATTAATAAAATTGACCGAAAAGACGCACGTCCGCAGGAAGTGGTAAATGAGATGTTCGACCTCTTCATTAACCTTGGCGCAGAAGAAGACATCGCGGACTTTCCGTATCTGTTTTCCAGCACGAAAGAAGGTTTTGCGACGCCGGATCCGAACGTGCGGACGGATTCAGTCATTCCGCTCTTGGACATGATTCTGAAAGAGATTCCCGGTCCAGAAGTGGAGATGGAGGAACCGTTGCAGATGTTGGTGACGACGATTGACTGGTCGGAATTCGTCGGACGAATCGCCATTGGTCGCGTTCAGTCGGGGACGATTCGGAAAGGTCAAACGATTACCGTTATGCAGAAGGACGATAAAGTCACGCCGGGAAAAGTCGCGATTCTGTACACGTTTAATAATTTGGGCAAAAATGAAGTCCATGAAGCGGACGCGGGGGATATTGTTGCGATTGTCGGTTTGCCGTTCGTGGAAATCGGGGACACGATTTGCTCGCCGATGGCGCCGCGTGCAATGCCGAGAATTCAGGTGGATGAACCGACGTTGCGGATGACATTTGGGATTAATACCTCGCCACTTGCTGGACGTGAAGGAAAATACGTCACTACGCGCCATCTGCGTGACCGATTAATACGCGAATTGGAGCGTAATGTGGCTCTGCGTGTGGAACAGGCTCCGCAGTCGGACGAGTTTATCGTTTCGGGACGTGGTATTCTTCATCTTTCCGTGCTGATTGAGACGATGCGCCGTGAACAATATGAATTCGCGGTCGGAAAGCCGGAAGTGATTTTCAAGACGATTGACGGAGTGGTTCATGAACCGTTCGAGCAACTGATTGTGGAAGTGCCGACACACTCGACGGGACCGGTAATGGAACTGACTGGAGCACGGTTCGGCGAGCTTCAGGAAGTCTCCTCACGCGGTGATTTTTCACTTCTAAACTTCATTATTCCGTCACGTGGACTCATCGGACTCCGGACCCGGTTACTGAACGCGACGAAAGGCGAGGCGATTATGAATCACCGTTTTGAATGCTATAAACCGAAAGTCGGCGCGATTCCAACACGGCAGACGGGTGTGCTTATTTCCAACTCGAACGGCAACGCGGTGGCGTTCGCGCTTGACGCACTTCAGGCTCGCGGTGAACTTCATGTCGCGCCGGGTGATATTACGTATGAAGGAATGATTGTCGGTGAAAACTCACGGTCGAACGACTTGACGGTAAACCCGATTAAGGAGAAAAAACTGACGAATATGCGCGCGTCGGGGAGTGATAAGAATATCATTCTGAAACCGTGCCGGAGATTGTCGCTGGAAGAGGCGTTGGAATTTATTGAGGAAGACGAGCTGGTGGAATGCACGCCAAAATCGATTCGTATGCGGAAAATCCTGCTGACCGAGACCGATCGCCGACGTGCCGGACGCGCCGCCATGAATGATGATTGACCACAAAATAGGATGAAATTGCCGATGGAAAACGAAAATCAGTGATTTTAATACTCCCACAGATTC
>JAUNAI010000171.1:0-7362 GCA_030527705.1 Planctomycetia bacterium
AAATCAGGCGTTTCACGTATCCAGCGAGAATTGTTTCCCGTTACGATCCCTAGTCCCCACTGCGCGTGACCACGGAGCGTCGTATGTGGAATATCTGTCATCTTTTTCAGGATTCTGACCGTTTCTGGCGTCGCACGGAGTGAAAAAACAGATTCCGGAAAATGGGAAAAACCTTCCTGTGGAAAGTCGTTTACAGCAGAAATGGTTTCGGAACTCGTAGAAGTCTGGATTTTAGTCGTGAATTGGGCGGAAATGTTTTTATTTTCTGTATTTTTTACAGTCTGCGTCTTCTTCTCCGTGTGTAGCCGAATTACGGGCGTAAAAATTTCCGGAAAAATACGTCCGAGGGCGGAAATTTCGTGAATATGCGTGTTTTCCAGCAGGAACCGACGTGTGGGGGCGTGTGCCCGGATATTCAGAAATGCCTCCGGAAGGAGAAAAACCACCTCGCCATTCTCCGCCAGTAACTCATGCGCTCGGCATATAAATTGCGTAAACGTCTCACCACTCCCGGAGCTTTTTTTCGTCTCATATTCCGTATTTTGAGATACTTTTCGTGCTCCCCATGGCGAATTCGTTGCGATTTTCTGAAACTTTTCCGGAAAAAACGCCGGTAACACTCCGAGACCATCTCCACAGAAAATGTTGGGGCTTCCCGGTTCTTCCTCTGTCTCCGTTATCATTTCTACCGCATCTAAAATCAGATTAATCCGCGCAAGCTGAACTGAAATAGGGTCTAAATCCAGTCCAAAAATAGACGTAAGCGGAAGTCCGAGTACCCGATGTACTGCACACAGAAAAGAACCGGAACCACAGCAGGGGTCTAGGACTATTTCCGATGAAGTAACGGAATTAGTGACTGATACGTTTTTTTGAACCGTTTTCTGAAATGGTTTTCGTTCCGTTTTTTTCGGTCTGAAAGACACGTATGGATTCCTCCGCGATTTCCATTGGCGTGAAGAACGCGCCCATTTTCGCACGGGTGCCCGCTTGCGTCAGCGTCTGATATAACGTGCCGGGAAAGTCGGTGAAAGAAATGATTAAGGTTTCCGTTAAAGTCCCATGAATAATGGATTTTAAGTCGTTTTTTAAGTCATTTTCTGAAGCAGAGACGCCACACTTTCCGAGTGATTTTTTCTACGCAGACAGTTCCTCCTGTAGGCTTTTCAGCATGTCTCGATTCAGACGAGAAACCTTTTCAGTGACGTATTCAAAAATACATGAAAACAGAAAAAACTCAGTAAAAACAGGATTTTGTGCTTCTTTTCCCTGATAAAATCGAAAAATGTTTAGAAAATTTTCCAGTCCCCGTTCCCGTTTCTGTGTAACCTCCGTTGACGCGCACTGTACCGCGTGCGTTCGATTAACACGTCGTGTAAGTCGCGTTTCCGCCACCGTCCGTAATGTTTCCAGAGATTCGTCCTGAACAACGCCCGTTTTCAGCCAGTTTCGGATGGTTTCAGGCGCGATATTCAGCTCTCGTGCGAGTTCAAGACGGGTTTTAGAGGAAATTGAGGCTGACATAAAACATAAATAACAAATAAAATAAAAGATCAAAAAGTTTTTTGAAGGGGGAGTATGAGGGGGAAACAATTTTTGCAAAAATGTTTCCCACCTCACGAATGTTTAAAAGTTGTATTTCTAAACGTTTTACACAAGTTTTCACCCTACCGGGAGGAACTTGCTACCCGGAATGTCGTGACGCTCGTGGGAAGAAAACATTTTTGCAAAATTGTTTTCTCCCCAGACCTCTCTTTCAAAAAACTCTTAATCGCAATCTTCGATTGCTTGCTTCTTGTATTTTTTTTCTTTTTCTTTTTTATTCCAACATTCCGTCCGTCAGCGTCACCATTCTGTCCGCGCCTGCCGCAATCGCCGGATTATGCGTCACTAACACAATCGTTAGTTTTTCCGCCTCATTCAATCCACGCAGAAGCTCAATAATCCCTCCCTCCGTCGATCGGTCGAGATTCCCAGTTGGCTCATCTGCTAGAAGGATATTCGGTCGATTTATCAGTGCGCGCGCAATCGCCGTCCGCTGCATTTCACCGCCGGAAAGTTCACTCGGTTTATGCCGTAATCGGTGTCCTAGGCCAACTCGCTCCAGAAGTTCTTTCGCACGCTCCCGGTGTGCTTTTTTACGGAACTTGAACTTCCAGAATCCCTCCGCAATCATCATCGGCATCATCACGTTTTCCACGATGTCCAGCTCCGGCAGAAGATGATAAAACTGGAAAATCATAGAAATATCTCGATTCCGTAGTCGGTCACGCTGGAGGTCGGAAAGATTATCAATTCTCTGTCCGCGATACAGAATTTCTCCCTCATTCGGCGGTGTGAGAAGTCCCATGACATGCAGGAGCGTACTTTTTCCAGAACCGCTCTGACCGATGATGGAGAGATATTCTCCTTCATGAACGTCCAAATCAATTCCCTTTAATACGGGGATGGTATGTGGACCTTTCGTGAAACTCTTTTTCAGTCCGCGAACCTGCATAATTTCCATTTTTTGTGTTCCTGTTTTATCTCTAAAACGACATTCTGCCGACAATTTCGGTAACTTCTATAATTCTAGTAAATAACAATTAAGTAACATTCTGTATATTCTATATTTTTACAGAGATTCTGTCAAGAGCGTTTCAGATTAATTATTAAAACCCGTAAAGAAGGTTATTACTCCCCTCTATTACGGGTTATTAAATTAATGGGTTTAACGTGGACTTAAAATCATTCAGCCGGGACGTACAGTTTCGCGTTACGGAACCAGATTTCTCCACCTTCCGACTGGAAGCCGATTGTACCGGCGACGTTCGTTGCGTTGGTTGCCCAGTTGACGAGTTTTCCGTTCAGCAGAACCAGAATTAAGTCGTTATGGCAGAAAACGTCCACTTTATTCCACGCCTCTGTTCCTTCCAGCTGGTTATTCTTCGCATTCATGAGTTTATGAAGCTCCGCGACACCACCTTCTTTTTTCGCTCGGTAGGTGTAACGGTCAGCCGCACCATTCAGAGTATGGCCATGAAAGCCGAACAAGTGACCGATATTTTGTGTCTGAAGCTGGCACTCGATGCACGGCGGGAGGAATTTCGGTTCCAGAGCTTCTTCCGTCTCAGTAATACGCAAGAACAGGCCGCTGTTCGCGTTTTTATTATCTGTTGGATACCGAACTTCCACGGACAAGGCGAAATTCCGGTACTTCTCTTTCGTCGCTAGCCACCCGAACGGCGTGCCGGAAACCTTCAGAATACCGTCTTCCAGCTTGTAAACTTCTTCTTTCTTGCCGTTATCCACAAGAAAACAGTCGAAATCGTCGAGCGTCACATTCTCGAAAAGTGCTACGCCTTCCGGACGCTCTGGCTTCGCGTTTTCTGCCTCTTCCGCGACTGCGACCGTCGTGGCCGTCATGCCGAGGATAACTGCTGAAATCAGTGACAGAATGGGGAATAATCTTTTTTTCATGTTCATACCTCTTTCTGAAAAATGGTGGGAAATTGGAAAATGGTGGGGTTAAATTTAGGGTTTAGGAAATAGGGAGTAAGGATTAAATTTTAGGGGACAGGTGTAGATTTGGCCAACTTATCATCGGAAATGGTTTACATTACTGAAAATCACTCTCCACGAATCTCTGTTTCCTATCCCCTGTTTATCCTGATTTATCTCTTACTGACCGGAACGCCTTTACTTGCGAGATAATCTTTCATCTGCTGAATCGTGAAGATGCCGAAATGCGCAATCGACGCGACCAGAACTGCTGAGGCGTGACCATCCGCGACCGCTTCATAAAGATGCTCCAGTTTACCAGCGCCACCAGAGGCGATAATCGGTAATTTCACTGCGTCCGCGATCGCACGCGTCATCGGAATGTCGTAGCCCGTCTGCATTCCGTCCGCATCCATACTCGTCGGTAAGATAGCTCCTGCACCGAGGTCTTCGACTTTTTTCGCCCACTCGACCGCATCCAGACCGGTCCCTTTCGTGCCGCCACTGACGACTACTTCGAAACCGGAGGGTAAATCGGCATTTTTCCGCGTGTCGATGGCGACCGTGATTTTATCTGAGCCGAAAAGTTTCGCTGCGTCTGCCACAAGCTGCGGATTTCGAACTGCCGCAGAGTTCATAGAGAGTTTTGAGACACCGATGTCGAGCATTTCGCGGATGTCATCTGTCGTTCGGATTCCGCCGCCGACGGTTAACGGAATATGGATTCTCGCCACGGTCCGTTTCACCGCCTCAATCAGCGTGCCACGGTTTTCCAGCGTCGCGGTAATGTCCAGAAATACCAGCTCGTCCGCGCCAGCTGCGTCGTATGCCGCCGCGCTTTCCGCCGGGTCACCGACTTCTTTCAGCTCTACGAAATTCACGCCTTTCACAAGACGGCCATCTTTAGTATCCAGACACGGAATAATTTTACAGTAATCCATTTTATCTCCTTATGTTTCCTCGGAATCAGGTAAAGGAACCGTACACAGAGCGTTATTTTACTCCATATTGAGCAAAAAGTCAACCCGCCCCGGCACGGTTCACGCCTGCTTTTAGGAAAATTTTTAGGAAGTTTTATGTCCGAGGTGCTATAAAATTTCACTTTTCCGTCATTTCACGTTGCTGAAACGACTACCTGAAAGACCGTCCATTCTTGTAATTTCAAGTGGAATCAGTATATAAATGGTTCAGATTTCATTTTAGGCTAAACACATTACGCAAAATTCCACCCTATCAGGAGGAACTTGCTACCCGTCATGTCGTAACGGTCGTGGGGAGACAACATTTTGAATGTTGTTTTCTCCCCAGACCCACTAAAAGAGTTAAACTACCACACTACGTTGGGCGGTCCCGACGCAAGTCGTTTCGCAACGCGTAACGACGGTGAAACAAAATATCACGTTACATCGGTATTAAAAGTTTCAAAAACTTCTTGATCGCGACTACGTCGCAGGAATTGATTCAGTTTTTCTTTAATTGAGCGTCTTTCATTGACTTTACCGTCAATTTCCCGGCAGATTCCAGATACGCGCGCATTTCGGGCAGGTCATAAACACGGAGTGCTCCGTGAATCGTGCTTGAGAGCGGCGTGTTGGAGTTTCCACCATTTTCAACCGTGTTGGTCCAAGAAATGAGACAGTCCGCAAGCGTCACATGACGGAAAGCGTCACGTTCCAGAACTGCTGCGTGAAGCGCGGGAATACACGCTTCCGAAACTGCAAAAATTTCGACTTCTCCGCAAAATTCCTGCGTTTTCAGCCACCGCGTGACGGCTAAAAGGTCATCGGTACGGATACCGATATGTGAAAGACCAAGATTATAACCGACGTAAAAATCTTTTCCGTCTTTACCGAGGAATTCGTTGCGGTAATACTGCCAGCTCGTTTTCTCATACTGTTGCGTTTCGCCCCAGCCACGTAAATCGACGGCTAAAACCGACTTGCCAGCTTTTAATGCTGGGAGAATATTTTCCGCATAATTAACGGTTTTCCCTTTATCAGTGACGTAAATCATTACATCTGTTTTCTTCGTTGCGGAAGTTCCATCCGTCGTAGTGCCCGACGCGTTTCGGAAGAGAATCGCCGGGAGATAAATCCGAGATTCCGGCTCCAGAATCATTCTTTCCGCTACGATTCCGTCCGTAAGTTCTACTTTTTCCAGCGTGCGACACTTCGGCGTGCCGAGCGTCTGCGCGTCGCGGATTCTTGCCATCTCGCGGATTTTCGGTAACGTTTCTGCTGTAATCGGCGTCCGTTTGGCAGTCAGGTCTTTCGCGAATTCACGATTCATGTCGAAAGTCGTCCGCGCACCCTCCAGAAGGACCGTTAAACCTTCCGGTGTGACAAGAATTTCTTCGTCTGTGACCGGCGTCAGACTTTCCGGCTCGAAAATCGGTGCTTCGCGGTTTTCTAAGAAGCGGAGCATGAAACGGACCGTCGCTTCACGGAGCGTTTTGTCATATCCATGTTTGTTATCCGTTTCCGCCAAGTCGATGTACTCACCGTAACCGAGACGCTGGAAAACACGTTTCGCGTCACGGAAGCTCTGCCAACCCATCTCAATCGGGAAGAAGTCTTGCGTGGCAGTTCCGAGCATTGTCGGTTTCGGTGCGCGTAAAATACAGTAGTCAGCGTGGTCCATTCCGAAAGCCGCTTGGCCGAAGATATTCTGTTCCGCGTCCTGAGTGTCGTTATTTTTCATCAGTCCGTACAGACTGCATGTGTAACAGCAGGAACACGCGACACGCACACGGTCGTCGAGTGCCATGACGTAAGAAGTCTGCGTTCCGCCACCGGAAAGACCTGCCATTCCGAGATTGTCGGCACGAATATCGTCACGTGACTGTAAATAGTCCAACGCGCGCATTAAGTCCCAGATTTCATATGTCGCGGTATTTTTTCCGAGCAAGATACTGCCAATTCCGAGAAGATTGTGACCATGAACACTCTCTGAACGTGGTTTTTTCGTGGCGAGATCGACGTTCTGCATACGTTCACCCTGATCGATTGGGTCGACGAGAAGCGCCGCCATTCCGTTTAGTGCGTGAAGGGCCGCGACACGCTGATAATTTTCGTAACCTTTTCCGTTATGACTGTGACCGCACGCGACGAGGACACCACTCCACGGTTTCGGATATTTCTTTTCGTCCGGTTTATATAAAATAGCTGTCACATGTTGACCGGGCTGGGACTCGAATAGGACTTTCTCCATGATGTAACCGTCTTTCTGCATCGTGCCGGTAATCAGAGCGTTAAGCGGTGTGCGTTCTGGGAAACCGCCCAGTGCGGAGAGGAATTTTTCGCGGCGAACTTTCTGATATTCTGCGACCTGTTCCGGCGTTTTTAACGCTTCATAATCAGTCCGCCACTTGTTTTCAGCAGCGACAATCTGTGGATAAAGCCACTGAAAAACCATCTCACACGGAGCGATTTTCGTCATGTTTTCCGGTGTCGGAGCCGTGTCGTCTGGTGCACGGAGTTCCGCAAGATCTTCCGGAAGAATCGGTTTCGTAACTGTCTCGGGCAAAGCCTGCGTTACTTCCGTTTTCGTCTCAGCTTTAACTGCCTGACATGGTGCGAGTTGCGCAGTTCCGATTGTCAGTAATGCGGTAAGAAACGCGAAAAACGCCCAGTATCGCGCAGTAAAAATGTGGGTGAGGGAATTTTTCATGATTTTTCCTTATGTTAAGTGGTGAATGGTGGGAATGTAAGTGTTATGTTAAAATGATGTTAGATTAGGAGCTTTTAGGGTAAACTCATTACGCCAAGTCCCACTCTGGCGGGAGGAATCGACTCCCCGTCGCAGGATTATGATAATGAGGAGCGGAACATTTTAAAATCGTTTCACCGTCACACTCCCCCTTCAAATAAACTCTTAATAAAC
>JAUNAI010000171.1:7372-7903 GCA_030527705.1 Planctomycetia bacterium
ATCGTGACTGCATCACTTTATTTTATTCTTCTTTTTTTTCTATCGTCGTTTCACACGTCTTCTGTGAGCGTGGCGTTCCATTTTCTAGAAGTTGCGCATGTGCCTGAATTGTGCCGGCTTGCGTGGCTTTTACTTTTACTTTATACTGAACTGACTGGCCCGGACCAATTTCGGGAATGGGGGCGTACTTGACCATGCCCGCCACGACGACGACTTCTGTCGGACCTGCGACGTCGTCTTTCTGAATTTCGATGTTCTCCGGTGGAAAGGCCAGCATCAGTTCTATCTGTTTTACGGGCGCATTACTCGTGTTGATTAATTCCAGCGTGTAGGAAAATATGTCACCGACGGAAATCTTTTTCTTGGATTCCTTCAGGGTAATCGTAAAAGCTGGGTCACCGTGCTCATTTTCTTGCTCAAGGACCGTCCCAACGGTGGCGGAACCTGTTTTCGGGAGCGGATTGGCCGGATGACGTGTCGCACGATTTTTCGTCTTGGTGGACTTTTTCGGTTTTTTCACTGTATCTGTTT
>JAUNAI010000171.1:7913-8362 GCA_030527705.1 Planctomycetia bacterium
GACTTACATGCTCAGTTGCAGCCTCTGTAGGTGCTTCTGTTTCTGCTTCTGTTTCTGGTGCGGGAGTCGGTTCTGCGGAAGACGTTTCCGGGAGGGACACTCCAGAATCACTCGGCAGTTCCAGCGTGTCGGGCAGGGCGTTTAAGGCGCCTGATTCTGTGGTCGGCGTTTCCGCAGATAATTCTATAGATTCTGGCAGTTCCGTTGCCGATGGTGTTTCTGCCTGTATTTCCGTAGAATTTTTTGTCGGATTTTTAACAGGATTTTCTTCCGCTGTTCCTGTAGAATTTTCTACTTTTTTCGGCATTTCCGTCGGTAAATCCGGCAAATCCGGCGCGGCCGCAGGTGGTGGCGTGAGGCTGTCTGTGCTCTGTAATGGTTCCACTTCTGGTGGCAGGTTCAGGGCGGAAGGTGTTTTCGCGTCCGATGTTCCAGTTTCTGAAGCTCCA
>JAUNAI010000172.1 GCA_030527705.1 Planctomycetia bacterium
AAAAATGATTTTCATTAAAAATGATTTTCCATTCACGAGTTTTGATTCATGGGGGGAAGGTGCGAATCATTCATGAACACGAAAACAGCCGAGGTTAAATTCCCACGGCTGTTTTATTTTATAGAGAAATGCAGACTTTTGGGGTTTGGGGCTGGGTTAATTTCCGCAACAACCCGTACGCAGGAAAATCTCGCACGTCTGGAAGTCAATCTCCCAGTTTCCGCACTCGGAACTTTCCCACTGATACTCTTTCCCGCGGTCGTTCCACCACTGCTCAAACTTCTTCTGCGTTTCCGCCATATCAGCAACTACGCGCTCATAGAGTTCCGTGTTCTCTGGTGACACAATCGGAAACAGCTCCTTCAGCGAATTCCGACGCTCAAACAGTCCCTGAATCTCGTCCCGCTGTTCCGGCGGCACTTTTCCCACAAGTTTCTTTTCAGCACTCATCGACTTTTTCTCCTTTCGGCTGTTTTTTCTTCATCAATTCATCGAACGGATCGAGATAATCAATCTCAGCAATCTGTACCAAATCGCCGACATAAAGCGGTTCAATCAGATCCCGGCTGGCGTTCCGTTCCAAGTGTGCCATCACGCACTGTTGCCGAGACGGCGTGTTGACTTCCAGCGTCGTTTTCTTATTCAGCCACACGCAACGTCGGCACTGATACGCGTCGCAATTCTCGCAAATCGGCGCGTGGTCGAGTTTCAGCAACTGTTTGTTCTTAATCGGAACCTCGTGCGTTTTCAGAACGGTATCCAAGTCGGTCAGCGCGTTCTTTTCCGGGTCGTCGTACATGAAACCAGGACAGAGATAAAATCGCCCATCGAGTGACAGCGTAAGATTCTTCACCCCCGCCTCGCAGTGGTTCGGCTCGTTCAGAATCAGTCGGTCGGTCAGGAACGACAATTCCAGCGCATTTCCCTCCACGAATTCCGGTAACCACGCGACAATTTCGTCCAGCGACGCTTTATACACGTCCAAATTGGCTTGCGACATGGTTTCGATATCCTTAATAAACAGCGACACGCGCCCGATTTTATCGCCGTGTGTCTTTACCCATTCCGGCAGTTTCGGCAAATTCCGACTTTCGAGTCGCACAATGAGCGTTTTCCCGGTCGGTTTCTCATCATTCCACGTATCCGTTTCGAAATCGAAAATATCAACGGTCTTTTCCGTATCATTTTTCGTCTTGTACGGCTTATAAACAGATAATCCGAGAATTTCAGTGCTTCGACATACTCCTCCTCCAGCGGTTTCCCATTCGAGAGAAAATGAAACGCCAAATTTTCCGTCAGTCCGTAATACACCAACTTTTTTAGCGTCTCAAGGCTCATCCTCTTCGATTCCCCTTCCACCGTCTTCTCATCATTATAATAACAAATCGACGGCGCGTCCGAATCGAGCTGGACGAAGAGATACTGAAGACCTTTGCGTTGAGCTAATTTTAAAACACGTACATCCCCCTCTGCCGGTGGTACGATTTTATCGAGTTTATTCCACAGGTAATTATTCGCTCTAACTCGCGCTTTGTGCATTTCGCAGAGATACGTTGCCCGCTGATAAATTGTGTCGGTATCCGCAGAATCATAATTATGTCCCTGGCACCATGCACACCCGGAAGCAACTTCGCAGTCGATACACTTTTGCGGTGATTGAGACAGACGGCCTAAGGCTAAAAATGGGCGTAAACGATTCGACAAATATCCCTCATCTATATCTCCGAGGTTAATTTCCATTTTGCTTTCGAGTGAATATTGTGCAAATCTGACACACGGATGAAATTTCCCTTCTGTATCAACTGCAAGCATTTTTCCTGAACCACACCAATTTGAATTTTCTTCTCGATTCATTGCAAAACCAGAATTACGGTCAAAAAGTGTACATTGATTTTCGTTGAATAAATTTTTTTCAATAATTTCATCTGCTAAACTAATAAGTTGCTGTTCGTAAATTACAGGATCATTCTCGTCCCAGACATTTTCAAAAATTGGGTTCATTGCAATTTCATGAATCCCCATATTCCAAAGGTAAAGAACGGAATCTTTTAGAAGTGGCAAGTCTTCATGACCGATTGTAGCTTTCGTAGCACGAGTAAATTGCGACATCCACAGAGGAATATTTTTAGACATATCTGCATAACAGCCCTGTCCAGAAGGATAAACGCGCATCATGTCATGCTTTTCAGGCGTACCGTCAATAGAAAAACCAATATGAAGATGGGTCTTGTTTTTTTCGATAAATGTTTGTACCCGCAAATCCGAATGCATGAGACCATTCGTCGAAAAATTGAATCTGTAATTTGTAAACCACGGATGATTTAGCTCATACATACGTAATTTAATATAATCGCAAATTTTATCAATTAAATCAATTTCCAAAAATGGCTCGCCACCAATGAACTCCCAAATAACGGCGTTGTTGGAAAATTGTATGCGATTATTTAAGACATAATTAACTGTCTTTTTCGCAACCTCAAATGTCATCTTTTTAAAATTGTTCTTGCCGCAAATATAACAATATTTGCAACGCAATTGACAATCCTCTGTTACAATGAAAGTAACAGACTGTGCTTGTTCTCCCCATAATAACTGTTTTTGTTTTAGGCGTATTTCAGACATCTTATATTCTCACTCTGTATTAAAATAAAAATAATGGGAATTATATAAAATAATTCCCACAGCGTTAGATTTATCTATATTACAATCCCATAACCATTACCAACTTCTGTTATTTGCGTTGAATGCAGTACAGGAACTCATACAGGAGATGTGACAACCTCCATCGCATACAGCACAATTAAACGTCAGATTGTCTTCAGCAGGTTTCATCGCATTAACCTGTTGCGCCACAGCGGTGAACGCAATAGCAGCCGTGGCGGTACCAGCGACTTTGCCGAGCTTTTTCATGAAAGCACGACGGGATTCAATTTTGTCTTGAGACATAATTCTCTCCTTTGTAAAAAATGAAATTTGCGAAACGGAAATAAAAACCTGTTTGTTTTCGCGAGCCAAACAAGTCTAATAAAGGCGCATTCCAAAATATACGCCAACAATCAGGAAAATTCCAATTAACCAGCCGTAGCGGTCAAGTAACGGGATTTGCGACCAGTAACGGATGTTTTTCACGTCGCTGGTACGTAATTGGATTATTTTACCTTCATCATTTTCATAAAAGTTAAACTGGAAAGTAAACCTAAATAGCCAAAATAATTGGATTGTTTCGTACGTCATAAAAACGCACGGACTGATTTCTATTTCTTTTTTGCGGTAAATAATCATTAGTTTTTATTTAGATTGAAATACTTTTGCGGTCAACTTCTATGAATTGATGAACAACTTTAGCAAGAAAACGAAAAGGAGCGCCGACACCTGTTTACATTGCCCAAACATCCCTACCACAGGACCCACAGATCAATAAAACAGGGTCGGCACTCCTTTATCGCATATATGTACACATAGACATACATACAATCAGGAATGCCTTCCCATTCAGCACAACTCCAAGGGAATCCAGTTTTCACTGGGCGGTAGTTCGTTTGGGAACTGTGCTAAAGGCGACATCTTGATTGAAGTCAAGATTTTTCGTTTTTGCATAAGGGAACCCCCTTATTATTTATAAGTATAACAGAACTATAAACGTTTGTCAAGGGATAAAATGGAAATTTTTCGTAAAATATTCCAAAATATTTAAAATTTTTTACAAAAAAACGCCATTCACAGGAACGGCGTTCGGTTTTAAGGTCAATTTAACAAAATTTCTTCACCTTACGGTTTCACGATTTCAATTTCGTACCATAAGGTTTCGTGCTTCTGTGAAAGGACAATTTCCACCACGGTATCCGAGATTCGGCGGGCGGTAAGTTCCGTTTTTCGGTCACCAGAACCCGTAAGCGGGTAGTATTTCACCTCCGCGTTTTTCGGAGCTGGAAGCTGAATCGTTGCGTCGATTCCCTCGCAGAATGCCGGACCATTCCCCGTTGCTTTACATGTTGTGAGCGGCTCGTCAAGGAGTGTCGGAAGCGCGGAACTCGGCAGGTCCGTCACGTCAGACGCTTTCAGATCGTTCTCGTTTTTCGCTCGGATACGTAGTTTCATGTTCTGATTCCGCACGAACCCCGTCGCCGCCAGAAGCCAATTTTCGCAGTTTGGCGTAGCGTCCGTCACCTTTCCGGAAGCGTCCCCGACTAGGTCCGTCCGCGTCATGGAAATCGTTGCCCAGTCGAGAATCGTCGCGCCCGGAAGCAGTTTTGTTCCGTCTGCGAAGGTGAAAGTCCGTCCGTTCACGAAGCCGGTAAACACTTTCGTGTTCGACGTGTCAATCAGGAAATAACCTTTCTTTTCCGTCTCGGCATTCCAGATTAATTCGCCCGTCGAGCTGACCGACTTTTTCAGGAGTGTTTCGCAGTCTTTTTCCTGCTCCACGTTGCTCATTGCCATTAAACGTCCGGTTCGGGCAGAGGATTCTGTGTTCGGTAGGTCAGTCAGGCGCACACCACTGTAATCCGTGAACGTCCGACAGCGTAACGCCGGCAGAAGTTTATCTTTATTGAAATACGCACTTAAACCACCACACTCACGTAACGCGGCGTGTTCCTCGGAAATGCTCATATTTACGATGTTTGACTTCCCATTTTCCAGTGCGTTTTTCAGTCCCGACTGTGCGTCGCCACGGACGAAAAGGTTATAACACGCAGGCTGATGAACCAACGCCGGCGCGTTTCCGTGAATGTCGAAAAATCCGACGGTGTGGTTATTCTGTGGACTGTGCGCCCAGTCGAAAAGCATAATCGCGCTCCAGTCCTGGAACCCCGCAATCGCCGCAATCGACGGATAACCTTCCGCGAAGTAGAAATTCGGATATGGGTGATTATACTCGCTCACCGTGTACGGTTTTCCGAGAACGCGCATCGCCGCCGTCCCCGCCAGCGTTCCGCCAGACCCCATAACGTTCACCAGCGCGGTATTTCGGACGTACCAGTCTGTCCCCGACCAAGCTCCCGACGGGAAATTCGGGTGGTTCCAGTAATCATGAATATCGACGTAATCCATTCTCGCCTGCGGATACGCGGAACCATACGTCAACTGTGTCCCCGCAACAGGACGTTGACAGCCAAGTTCTTTTTTCACGAAATCGTACATATACTGGAAGTATTTCGCTTCGAGATCCAGTGTGAACTGCGTGAAATCGCTCCGCATTTCCGCTGAGCAACGCTGAAAATCGTGAAACCGTTTCGCGACACGGACGGTTCCATCCTCGATTTTTTCGTCCGCACCGATTCCAACGCGCCCACCCTTACAGAAGGTGAAATCGTCGAATTCCAGTTTCGTTCCTTCCTGCACAAAACAGATTCCTACACGCGCCTGTTCTTCGTCGACTTGCGCGAGGAAAGTGTACTCGAAATCCTGCCAGTCACTCGACACTTCCAGAGCTTTCTGCTGTGCGACGAGCCCCCACGGAGAGTTCATCTGGACGCAGGAAAGCGCGACTTTCTGCGGCGGATTGGAACGCGCACGGAATTTAATCGTGTACGGCTTTCCTTTTTCCGTCTTCAGCCGCGTGAAGTAAATCTGCGGGTGCCAGCTGTCTTTTCCGTTTTTAATCACGTCAAAAATGAGTTTTCCATCCTGAATTTCGAGCGTTGCTTTCCCGTCTGCGCCCATTTCCAGATTCCAGCCCGGTTTCCCGTGAGCAGAGCGAATTACCACGTCGCCGTCGAAACTTCCGTCCTGAATCTGATTTTCCTCATACGGTAACTCGACCGTTCCCCACGCTCGATGGACTTTTGCCGTCGTGCCGTACTTTTCGCGGAGCCACTCGTTCCAGAGTTTCTGTAATTCCACCTCGCAGAATGGCGCGAGATGCTTATCTAGGCCACCTCCGAGCCACTGGGAAACGATGGAATTTTCGTTATTAATTTCCACCATCGCGACGCACGGGTCTTCCAGATAACTCATTTTTGTGTACGGATTCACGTGAGTGAGTAATTCTCGTGCGTATTTCTTCTGTAACTCAATCATTCGTGGCATGAAATTGTCCAGCCCCTTATCGTGTTGCGGACGGATGTCGTAATTCGGGAAACCGTCTTCTTCCGTAAACTTCCGCGAAACGTGAAGGTTAATGTTCACATACACCCCGTTCCGTTTCAGTTCATAAATCAGCCAGTCGAGTTTATCGAGTTTTTCTGTGTCCATCTCAGTCTGATGAGGGTAATTTTTCCCCCAGATTTCACGTAGGTCGAGATGATGAAGGCGTGCAAGATTCAGGCCGAAAGATGCAATTCTGCGAGCCATAGCGGAGGCGACATCTTTTTCTGGAAAATTCGCGCTCATACAGATGTTAATGCCCCAGAACCGCATGATACCAGCATCATTGACGAAATGCTCATTTTCGACGCGGATATAACCGTCAGCGCCAGCCGGAGCACGGAAATTCGGTGAGTTCCACACATTCGGCAAGTTTTCAGCTGTTGCTGTAAATGTAAATAACGGTTTATCGGTTGGAGCAGGGGAGGCTGACGTCACCGTTTCCTGAGCCAGCGTTACTACTGTCATTCCGGAAAGTACCGTCATGAAAACGGCTAAAAATAGGGAAATTTTTCTCATTTTAATTTCTCTCGAAATGGTTAAAAGCAATGATATATAATAATACATATTAGGAATTTATGAATTACGTGCGAATTGCGTGTCGGGTATCTACGAGTTATCCGTATGTCATCTATGGATGAGCTACGAGTTGTTCGCGCGTCACTCATGAATCATCTTGAGGGGCTTCCATATTCAGTGATACAGGTAATCCTCAGTAAATATTTTTGGGGGGAATGGTTAAAGTCGGTAGGGATTTTAGGAAATTAGGAATAAATTGAAGCGCATGTTTTTCTGAAATCGATGTGGATTCAGAAAACATGGAAACTCTTGTACCTTCCCAAGTCTTTCAGAAAACTTATCTTCTTGTTTTCTGCAACGCGGATTCCAGCTGGTTCATCGCGCTTGTTAGGACGTTTCGTGAGGTCGCGACGTTCAGACGCATAAAACCTGAACCACCCACGCCGAAAGTTGCGCCTTGGTTCAGCCATAATCCCGCTTCATGCGTGAAAAACGAGTCCAACTCTGCGTCCTTTTTTCCCCACGCTCGGCAGTCAAGCCACATCAGATACGTTCCTTCATGTGGCGTGATGCGGATTTCGGAGCGCATCGCTTCCAGTCGGTCGGCCACGTAGCGGACGTTTCCTTCCAGATACTGACGCAGTTCATCCAGCCATTCTCCGCCGAATCGGTAAGCCGCCGTGGACGCTTCCAGAGCCGGCGCACTGATTCCGAACCAGAAAAAACGTTGGCACTCTGCAATGATTTTTTCTCGTAAATCCGCGTTGGAAACCCATAAATTGGCGGTCTGGAGCCCCATTAAATTAAACGTTTTACTTGGCGACGTGCAGAGAATACAGTTTTCCGCAAGTTCCTCACTCAGCGTCGGAAACAGAATCTGTCGCGTGCCGAAAAGCGGAAAGTCAGCATGAATTTCATCAGAAATAATCCGAACGCCGTAATGGAGGCAGATTTCTCCCATTTTCCGCAACTCGGCTTCCGTCCAGACACGCGCAACCGGGTTATGTGGCGAGCAGAGAAGGAAAATTTTAACATTTTTCTGAAGGATTTTTCGTTCGAAATCGTCCCAGTTTACCTTGTACCGCCCGTCGGCATCTTGGAGAAGTTCATTCACAACCAATTCTCGACGATTTGAGACGATAATTTCCTGAAACGGATAATAAACCGGCTGCTGAATGAGAACCGCCTCCCCCTCTTGCGTCAATGCTCGAATTGTGGCGGCAACGCCGAACATAACTCCCGGAATTGGCTGATTCCACTTCGCGACGGGGTTCCAGCCGAACCGTGAGGAAAACCACTGGCGCTGCACGTCGAAATATTCTGGCCGAGCATAAGTATATCCGAAAACACTTCCGTCAGCATGGCGTTTCAGTGCGTCAATTACCTCCGGCGGTGATCGGAAATCCATATCCGCTACCCACAGCGGAATCAGTCCAGCAGGCTTTCCATACATCTGATAAAAATCGTGTTTGATGGAGCCGGTTTCAGTTCGGTTAATGATTTCATCGAAAATACTATTTTCCATAATTCATTTTCTATTAAAAATAAATAGAGCCAATAATGAAGGAATTGAAGGTTTTGTAATCAGGAAGCAATTAAATGATTAATTGTTGATAAATAGGAAAAATCGCAAAATCTAGAACTAGTTTACATTTCTCTATTTTACACTTTTACCAATTTTACACATTCATCTATTTCT
>JAUNAI010000173.1 GCA_030527705.1 Planctomycetia bacterium
GAACGGAAAACGGAACGAAATGGGAAATTCCGTGGAAAGCGGACTGGGAAAATGACGATGAAACCGTCTGGGACATGTCGCTGGCGCAGACTGGGAAGATGAATCGTATCGCCGAGCTTAAGATGACGCCCAATCGGAACGTGCCGGACGAGCTGAAAATGTTCGTGGATTTTACGTGGAAGCCGGAATTTGCGCTGTCGGACACGCTGTTAATTCAGACTGCGGACGGGAAAGAAATGCGGTCTGGGCGAGATATTCTGGGAACGTGGAATACGCGACTGGGCCAGTACGCGCACCGTGTGATTCAGATGAAAATGTCGTCGAGGAATGAATATGCGTCGGTGAAGCTGGAACCGGGGGAAGAGTTTCGCCTCCCCGCCACGTGTGGTCTGTATTATGAACTGTTCGCGCTAGAGGACACTGTCGCAGTTCAGGATGAGGTTTTTTACTTTTTTAACGTGGAAAGACCGGGAAATTACCGACTTTCCGCAACCGTTTTGGCTCCCGACGCGCGGCGTGACTCGCTTCAGGTAACGTTCTGGCTTCCGGACATTCCGAAAGGCGTCCATTATCCGTGTTGGGCACTCGGAAACTCATCGGAGTGGCGGACCGTGGCGTTTTCGGTTCCGGGAAATAAAAAAGTAAGTAAAGATGAAAGTAAAAGTGAATATAAAGATAAAATCGAGACAGAAACGCCCGGTGTCCTCTATTTCCCTGCCGGTCCCATGATATTACGGCTGAAACCGCGAGAGTATGACGTTCGTGTTCGAGAACTGATTCTGGAACGGATTTAAGTAATCAGCGGAAAAATCATGGATGAGCATCGCAGAATGGGTAAATTTTATGGAAAATAAGGAATATTGGTGGAATTTTTTAATAAAATCGAGAAAAAAAGGGGAACGTTACTTGACTTAAAAAGAAGTTGGATTAACATGTATATAGAAATAATTTAGAATTAGAGTTATTTTTAAAGGTAGGAACGGTTCCATGACACGTAAAATTGAAATGAAATCCAGTAATCAGAAGCGGACAATTGGTAAAAAGCTCGGTTCTCTTGGCACGTTCGGTATCGGACTGGGGCTGTTTTTAGGAACTGCGTGCGTTCCCCTTACTGCGTGGAGCGAGAATTATACGTGGGATGGACAGAACGGTAATTGGACGGATACCGCGCATTGGTCTCCGAATGGTACACCGGGTGATAATGACACGGCTACTATTAATGCGGGCACTGTTACCAGCGAGAGTCCCTCTCCTTAACAGGTGCAACGCTAAATCTGAATGGTGGTACGCTGGATATTGGTGGACTTGACCTGACATTTTATGGTACCAATATCGTTCAAACTGGCGGCGCGTTAAAAATGACGAATGGTGGGAACACATGGCTCAATATCGGTGAGAGTTCCAGTAGCATCGCGAACTACACAATGACTGGTGGAACCATAGATGGTATTAATAATTTTGTCGTTGGTCGGCGTGGTGAGGGACACTTTACGATGGGGACGCAAGGCGTGGCAACTTCGGAAACGTCTCCGACAGTAACTGCGAGTACGTTAATGTTAGGATACGCTCCTACGAAAGCGAGTGGCTCGACAATTACTCTGTACGAAGGAACTTTTAATGTCACGGGTGTATCGTACATAGGAGGAGATTCTACCGACGACGTTACTGACGGAGGTGGGAATACATATAAATATGCCTTCACACTTGACGGCGCGACATATAACGCAACAGGTGATGTCTTGGTTGGTCACTTCAGCTCCATGAACAACATGAATCTGGAAACCGAATTTAATATGGATTCTGGAACGTGGAATCTAACCAACAGACTTTTGGTCGCAAGTGGTGATAATTCGAGCGCGGAAGGAAAATCCAACAAAGCGACAGTCACGATTAGCGGTGGTGAAACGAAATTTAATAGCGTAGTCCGCGTTGGCGATGCGGAAGGGTCGCATGGTATTCTGAATATCGAGGGGGGAACGGTAAATTTTGTTAGAGAGGATATTTACATCGGTCTTTCCAATAATGCGATTGGTGAACTCAATATTTCCGGTGGTACGTTATCTTTTTCGGATAATAAAACCTTGAATATCGGTTTTTATGGAGGCTCAACCGGCTATATGAACATCAAAACCGGTGCGGATGTGACTTTCAAGACGGTTAGAGCTGGAGCGCACGCGAACACCACAGGAACGATTGCCGTTTCGGGTGGAAACGCGACTTTCACGAAATGGATTGGGTTCGGTTCCGCTAATAACGCGGTCGGAAACCTGAACATTTCGGGCGGAACCACGACGTTTAAAGAGGGAGTAGATTTCGGTACCGAAGCGAATGGCGTCGGAAATTTGAACGTGTCAGGTGGAACGGTTACCTTTGAGAAAGTAACCAGATTCGGAACCAACACGGGCGCGACGGGTAACATGACTGTTTCCGGTGGTGAAGCTGTTTTCAGTAAAGCGATTCAACTCGGCACGGGTGGCGGAACGGGTATTATGACGCTCACGGGCGGAAAAACCTCCGTCAATTCGGAAACTATCGATATTGGGGTTAGTGGAACGGGAAAACTGAATGTTTCCGGAAATGCAGAGTTAACCTTCACCGGCAATGATATTCATGTCGGACGTGGCGGAGACGGCTCGGTTGTGCAGTCAGGTGGTACGGTAACTGTAAACGGTTGGTTGAATATCGGTGAAAATACTGCGGGCACCTACACGCTTTCTGGTGGCACGCTCGACCCGAATGGGGATTTGGTTGTCGGTCGCAGAAATTCCGGTACGCTAACCGTTTCCGGTACCGGTAATTTAGAGGCTGGCTCGATAATTGTCGGTTATTTCCCGGAAAAATCTGGTGATTCCAACTTTAATATTCAGGGTGGAACGGTCACCGGTTCAAGTCTTACTGTAGGAGCGAATAGTAGTGAAGGTGCCGGTGGTGCTGGAATGGGGACTTCCGCAGTCAATATCTCTGGTGGAACCGTCACTCTGTCGGGAGCAGTAAAAATTGGTGAGGGGAAAAATTCGACGGGTGTAATGACCATCTCGAATGGAACCGTCACGAGTAATGAAGTTGTCCGCGTCGGTCTGGGAGATAACGCTTCCGGTACGTTAAACATTTCCGGCGGTACGTTCAATCTGCATAACTGGCTCTCCGTCGGGTTTCACGCAAATACGAAACTTGCGGAAGTGAACATTTCCGGCGGTAACACGACAGTAAATTGGATGGCACTGGCGGACGTTGCGAACTCGGAAGCCACGCTGAATATCTCCGGTGGAACCTTCCGACTGAATGCTCAAAGCACAGTCGGAAACGCTACGGGCAGTGTTGCTACTGTGAATCTTACCGGCGGTACGCTTTATGGACCGAACGCCGACTTTATCATCGGTGAGAGCAACGCGACCGCCCGATTTACTGTGGATGGCGGAACGTATACCGACGAAAATAAGGGGAGTGCGAATTTCGTTATCCGTTCCACTACCGCAACCAACGAGAATGGTGAAAAGGTCGGAAGTCTCATAGAACTGAAATCCGGCACGTTGACGACGAAATGGTTCTCGATGGGGCAAGGTGGTTCGGCAGATGGTACCTGTACGTTTAACATGACAGGTGGTACGCTGAATGTCGGCGACGGTAATTTCCGGGTTGGGCATCAATATAACGGTACGGCGAATGTTTCCGGTGGTACGCTGAATATTCAGAAACTGTATATCGCTGGGGAGCGAGCTGGCGGTACGCTGAATATTATTGGGGCGGATTCGCAGTGGAATGTGACCATGATGGAAACCAAAGAAACGGGAAAACTTAATTTCATCGCGGGCAAGTTTGGCGTTAATCCAGACGGCACTGCGAAAGCTGCGGTTTCCACGATTAATGTTTCCGGTGAAGCGTGGATTGGCACGACTGCTCTGAAAGGTAGCGCAATTAACATCGACATGTCGGATTACTTTTATGATGGTGCGGCATACGTGACGGGTGACCTCACGCAGACGCTGATTTCCGCTGGCACGCTTTCCAACTATAATCCCGAAGCGATAACGGTTTCGGAAGGCTGGAATCTTGAACAAAACGGAAATCTGGTTGTTTTGACGTTTGACGAAACACAATTCGCACTTGCGGACGTGACTTCTGGCTCTGGCATCGCGTCGGGAAATCTCGGCACGGAAAGTTGGGTGACGCTGACCGGTAACGCGAACGACACGGTTTCCCTCTCCATGATGTACACTGGCGACGGTGATGTTGAAGATTTCGTATTCTGGCTACAAGAATCAATGGACGAAACGCAAAGTGGAGTGAATGTCAAGCTAAATGGCGACACGATTGCGTTTGAAAATCTGGTTTTGGATGAAAACGGTGTAGGATACCTGAATTTTGGTTTAGACGCCTATAACGCTTTGAATGGTACGAATATGTCGTTTAAAAACGTACCGGAACCGTCAACGTGGGGATTGATGTTAGTCGGTTTAGGCGTGGGATTCTTTTTCAGAAAACGGAAGGAATTGAAAAAATGAAACGCAATGGGTTCACGCTGGTTGAATTGTTAGTTGTCATCGCGATTATCGGAATGTTAGTGGGGCTTTTGCTTCCGGCAGTCCAACAAGCACGTGAGGCGGCAAGACAGATGCAGTGTAACAATAATCTACACCAAATTGGAATTGCTGCGTTAAATCATGAATCGCAACTACAGTTTTATCCTTCCGGTGGCTGGTCATGCGGTTGGGCGGGCGACCCAGATATGGGATTAGGGAAAACGCAACCTGGTGGATGGACGTTCTCGCTTTTGCCGTACATGGAACAGAATGCGTTATTCCAGCTTGCGGCAGATGGAAATCCATCGGAACCGAATCGGGCGAAAATTACCGAAACGTTGCGGACGCCGTTATCGATTTATATTTGTCCATCACGTAGAAAAGCGAAACTATATCCTGCTGGTTCTCCAGCGTCGGCAAACTGTAATGCCTCTGACCAGTTAGCGAAAGGGGACTATGCTAGTAATTATGGAGTTACAGATTCCGTTAATACCAGTGGACACCCAGGTTCCTATTCCGACGCATTAAACGACCGTGGTTTTGTCGAGCAGAATTATAATGGAGTGATTCTCTCTACTTCCGAAATTTCGACGGCGGAAGTTACAGACGGAACGTCGAATACATTTTTGGTTGGAGAGAAAAATAAAGCGACCAATTTATACCAACTGAGTTGTTGTTGTGACGATAACGGTCTGTTTTGTGGGGCGGACCCGGACAATGGACGTGTAACGAAACTGCGACCGCTTCAGGACCGTATTGGTTATGTTCCGCGTCAGCAGTTTGGTAGTCCGCATGCCGGTGCGCTCGGTTTCGTGATGTGTGACGGCTCGGTTCATCGGATTTCGTATAGTGTTGATGAGCAGACTTTCCAGTATCTCGGAAATCGTGCGGATGGAGAGGTGTTTTCTAATCCGTTCTGATTTCTATGCTATTTAATGGCATAAGCCAGAGGGGGAAACGTGGAAAAACGGAATGGAAGCTGGCTAGCTCATCGAAATTACACGGTTTTCTCCGTTTTTCCCCCTTTCACGATTTTCCCAATTTGTGAAATTGGAATCTGGCTCATGTCCTGGTTGTCGGCATGTGAATCTGACCTACAGGCACGCTGGTTCGGTATTTTCATCGGTCTGGCGTGCGGAATGGTCGTGAAGAGTGTTTCATGCTTCTTTTTTTCGTGTACTCTACGTTCTAGAATGGTTATATTTTCTATTCTCGGAGGATATTCTGTCGGCGCGATTGTGGATGGTTTCTATGTTGTCTACTGTGTAAAAACGCTTGCCGTTTTTCAGTGGATACCGTTTTTCGCACTGGGATTTTTACTGGTAAAAATGTTCATGCTGAAAATGGAAAAATTAAAAATTAGGCATGTTTTAACACAAAAAAAAACGTAAAAAAACGCGACTCTGTTGGAAAAATGTCACCCAGAAAATACAGTAAAGAGCCATCTTGTATTGGATTGGGGGGAAATCTGTCTGTTCCTATCACTTTTCACGACGTCTCTCATTACTTTTTCTATGACGTTACCCATTCTTAGGCCGTCGGAGCGCGAGTTAACGGAGGGAATTTACATTTATGCGAATGACGTTGTTTATAATTATCCTGTCCTAAATATTTTTTCGTCGCGTATTACGTTAGCAACACATTCTGGACTCTGTTATCTTACGAAAAATCCCGCTAAAATTCAGCATTTACGAGAAAAGCAGGGATTATCACCTCTCCGTTTCCGAAAAATCGGTCATGGCTGGTGGATTCAGGATTTAAATCTTGACGTTCGTGATACGGATGGTTTTACGAATTATGGAAGTCGTACAAGTCTTGACGATCGGCCGTTTCCGTTCGATTTGGAACATCTGGGATTTTACCTTGATGGTCATAGCGTGAATGATCGTCTTCAGCCTGCAATTCGACTTCAGGAATTACCTACCTCTGACCCAGTAAGTAAATGGTTGGAAATCGTGACTTTCCGCGACAAGATAAACGCACGGTATCCAGATGGCTTTATTTACAGTCCGATTCCGTTTCGGGGAAAACATGTCCGATTTTATAATTGTAATTCGATGACGGTCGGAATCGCGGATCGATTTCTTAACTGTGGTACTGAGGCGGAGCGACTTTCTGCGTTGCCCTTCAGTGTGGGAAAGCAGAGTGTTATCGACGGGCGGGCACTGATGCGCGATTATGATTCTGAGGACTTCGGAGCGCGAATTGCGGAAGAACGGCGATTTTTACGGACAGCGACGGTGTGGGAAGTGCCGATTCTGCATTGGGTTTTAAATCGGCGGGAGTGGTGAAGGAAAGAAAAGTAACCACTGATTAACAGGGAGGCAACGCGAAATGCATTCCCTCCCACTACTTCATTCATTCCTTTATTCTTTCCTCCATTCATTCAGAATGGGCTGTGTCCACGCAATCGGTGTTGAGGGGTGCTCATTTTCCGTCTGTGTCGCTTTCTGAGTGAAAATTTTCGCACGAACGTATAAATCTTCCGATTTCAGTTGATAACTCGCACGAACTCCGCGCGTTTCCTGAAAAACTTCTCCAATTTCGTCAGAATAAATCGGTAATTCACGTTTCGGACGGAAACCCGACTGCAATAGCCACGGGGGTATTTCACCTTCTGCCTGATGTTCAATTACACGCTGAACTTGCTCGTCAAAACCTCGGCGTGTACCGATAAATTGAATTGTGTACTTGTATTCATCTTCCGGCTCGACCGCCACCGACAGCGTTTTCGTTTCCGCGTCAAAACGGACACATTCTAGCGTTAAACCCGTCGACGCGTAGAAATTCCCGGAATAAAACGCACGCATCAACGCCCGCACCGAGAGTTCTTCCGCCAGAACCATCGAGTACCCGACGAAAAGCGGTTTTTCGTAAAACATGTCGTAATTATGCGTGTCATCCGACGCCACCGCGTACAGTAACGGGAAGCCACGCGCTGCCCGAAACGCATTTACGATGTCCCAGAATTTATCGTGCGTCCATGCCTCTACCGGCACGGGAAACAGTGGACGTGCCTCGACATTCGCCACTTCAAAAAATCGAATGGACGGATGCCGAACAAGGTCCATCGGGTCCACGTCAAAATACTTCCAGAGTGGATGATTTACGGTCAAAAACGCTTCTGGATTAAATTTTCCAATCAACTCATCACGAATTTTGAGCGTTGAATCAAGATTCTCCGACGTATTTTCTCGCGAAATGACCCGACACCCCGACCGCGTGTTGATAAGGTTACAGTGTAAATCATCGCCATTTTGGGAGGGAACGCTCACTTCATTTCCGCTAATCATCAGAAATCGACCCGGCTCGTTCAGCAACGCGGACATCTCGTCGAATGACCGTAACCGATACGACGCGATGCCATCCCCATTTAACCGCTTTTCCGGCATTAAATCCGGGAAATTATTCTCTAGCCGTGCTAGAATTTTCTCCGTCAGCCTCCGTGTACCGACCTGAACCCAGCGATTTTTGTCTTCATGCGTCGAATTATGATCCGTCAACACAACGAAATGATACACCAATCGCCGATACAGCGCAGCCGCCTCATCCGGAAATGCCTGTCCATCCGAGCGAAATGTGTGCATGTGCGTATTTCCTTTAAACCACCGTTTTCCCTCCGTGTCCGAACTGTACGGTGTCACGTTCACAAACGGTAATTTTTCGCAGATGTTCTCTGCACTTTCATTATTCATCGATTTTTTCACACCCACCGACGCCCACACCCACTCCGGCAACGCACTTACACACGCCCCAAACGCCGTATTTTTCAAAAAATTT
>JAUNAI010000174.1 GCA_030527705.1 Planctomycetia bacterium
GAGAAAACATTTTGAAAATTGTTTTCTCCCCAGACCCCTCTTTCAAAAACTTTTTGATCGCAATCTTTGATTGCTTGCTTTTCTTGTGTTTTTATTTTTGTGTTTTTAGTATTCTTTATACCATTCTACTGTTCGTCGCAATCCTTCCAATAAATCCGTCCTCGGCTCGTATTTCAGGCATTCTCGTGCAGCGGAAATGTCGGCACGACTTTCTAAAATGTCGCCAACACGCGGTGGTAAGTGAGTCGGCGCAATATCCGTGCCGAGAATCTCGTTCAACGCGGAAACAAGCGTCAGAAGGTCGGAGGAATGACCGTTCGCAATGTTGAAAACCTTCCCGGAAACCAGTTCGGCAGGAGCGTGCGCAGCGAGAAGGTTGGCGTCCACGATGTTCGATACGTACGTGAAATCCCGTGATTGGCGTCCGTCTCCGAAAATGGTCGGCGCGTCCCCACGGAGCATGGCGGAAATGAAGAGCGGAATGACGGCAGAATACGGACTTTTCGGGTCTTGTCGCGGTCCGAAAACGTTAAAATAACGCAGTCGCACCGTTTCTAGACCATAAGAGGCGGCGAAGGCTTCCAGATAGAGTTCCGCCGCGAGTTTCGACGCGCCGTAAGGAGAAATGGGCGCAGGTAGGACCGTCTCGGGGGTCGGACAGACTTCCGTGTCGCCATACGCGCTACTCGAGGCGGCATAAACCACCCGACGCACGCCGGCATGTCGGGCGCAGTCGAGAAGCTGAACTGTTCCGGTTACGCACGCATGATGAACGCGTAACGGCTGCTCGATGCTCAGCGGTACGCTCGCCAACGCGGCTTCATGAAAGACAACGTCCACGCCGTCTATTGCACGTGCGACCGCCTCAGGGTCTGTCAGTGAGCCTTCCACCAGCTCAATCTGGAATGTAGCTAAATAGGGCGAAAGATTCCGCTCAAAACCGGTCGAAAAGTCATCCAGAACCCGAATCGTGTCCGGTTCCTGACCGTTTTCGAGCTGTGTTTCGCGCATTTCCACAAGCCGCTGAACAATATGTGAGCCAATAAAGCCCGCGCCACCGGTTACGAGATAAGTTGTCATAAAATTTTCCTTTATAATTGAATAGACTACCCTTTTAGCCTGAATATTTCATATCCACGGATTTCACGGAAACCAGTGTTTTTAAATCTGTGGGAGATTTAATGGTTTTTATTTCCGCGTTAAAATACAATGTGTTATTTCAACGTTTTTCTGTAAATAGCGTTTTATGCCGTATTTTACGACACTTTCACGTTTTTTGCCTTTTTAGGTATGATATATTCAGGTTAGGGGTGGCTAAGGGTAAACACGAACGCAAGTTTCCACTCTTCGAGAGGAACTTGCTACCCGTTTCGCTTTCACGCTCGTGGGAGAAACCATTTTTGCAAAATAGGTTTCTCCCAGACCCTCTTCCAAAAAAACTTTTAATCGCGTTCTGCGAACGCTTGCTTTTATTCTTTTATTTTTTTATTCTTTTTTATTCTATTTCATATCCCTTGCGCTGTTCTCGTGAAATAAACGTACACGCCTGTGTATCTTCCGGGAAGGTCTCGTTCACCGGGTCCCAACGTAAGTTATTTCGTCCAAGACGCGCTGCGATGTTAAAGACGTGGCAGGCCGTCATGACCTGACAGTGACTAAAAACGTCCGAAACGGGCAGACCACCTTCCCGGATACAACGATAAAAGTTACTCATCCGCGATTCTTTCGGTTTCCCCTTAAACAACGCACGTAATTCGTCGTCGCCATAGCAGTCTTTATCCCAGTTTTCCTCAACCGGCAGACCACGAATACTCCCGCAATTCACGCGCACGCGTCCTTTCGTCCCCTCAAAAACGATACAATCGTCCAGCCGGCTTTCCAGCTCAATAGATACACCATTTTCCAGTTTCCCTTTCAGGCAGAAATCGTGCGCTGCGTTATAGTAATCGTCTTCGAGCGGGTAGCCGTCTTTCATCGGAAGCGGATGGTTACAGTCGGTAGCATCCACCCAGACGAGACCTTTTCCCGGCTGGTCCTGTTCGAGCGCCCACAAGACGGTATCCAGATAATGCGCGCCCCAGTCTGTGACGCGTCCGCCGGCGTATTCATACCAGTAACGAAACCGTCCGTGTCCGCGATTTTCCCGATATGGATAGACTTTCACCTGCCCCGACCAACGGTCCCAGTCGAAACCTTCCGGTACGTTAAGTAACTTAAAACGCTGATCTTTCGGCGGCGCGAACGTCGCATTATAACTCTTGCTGATACTCACGCTGACATGTTTAATTTCTCCCAAAAGTCCCTGACGGACCATATTCACCGCACGTGTAAAACGCGGAACTTCCATACGTCGCTGAGTTCCCACGACGAACGTCTGTTTCGCGTATTTTTTTGCCGCCGCACAGAGAATCTGGTTTTCACGAATCGTCAGCGTTAACGGTTTCTCACAGAAAACATGTTTTCCGGCAGCAAGTGCGTCGAGACTGGTTTTTGTGTGCCAGTGGTCCGGCGTGGCAATCATCACCACGTCGATGTCTTTTCGGTCGAGCAGAGCGCGGTAATCAGAATATTCAGCCGCCTTACCTTTCGTGAACTGTTGATTCGCGGCCGTCATACGCGTTGAATCGAGGTCGCTCACTGCCACGAGTTCCGCATGACCCATGTGTTCACCTGTATCACTACAGCCACGGGGGCCCATACCGATACCTCCGAAACGTAAACGGGAATTCGGGGCCTGCTCACCGAAAGCATGACGTAACCACGCAGGAGAGGCAACCGCGGTTGAGGCAAGAAGGTTCGTCTGAAGCCAACGACGCCGATTAAGGGATATTTTCATGATAGGGCCTCCTGTAAAATGGGAATTTTTAAAGGTAGGGAAATTCGGAGGGAAAATACACAATATATGCCAATCACACATTAAAACTTCGCGTCGGGTGGGCCTTCCCGTAGTCGCTTCAAGAACGCGAAACGATGAAAAAACGGAATTTTCAAGTGAAGTTAGCATAAAATCTATTATACCTGAAGAATATCAGATGTCAACCAAAACAGTAAGATTTTCAGAAAAAAAGTCAGAAATATATAGGGAAAAAGGAATTCCACATGAACATTCTCTAGTCAGGTTTTTATGGGTGTATATCCATATTTATTGTAATTTTTTAAAGAAAATCTCTTACTTAGAAAAATTTTAAAAAAAGACGTTTTATGTCGTATTTTTCCAGCATTTCGTAGACGTTACCAGTTCTAAATAGAGACAGATTCTCAGAAAAAAATGGAAAAGATAAAAAAATATCAGTTTTTTCGCTTGCCCCCCCTTGCAGAATTTTAAGAAAAGTGTATATTACGTGTATTAGTTATCGATAGGAGATTATCGATACTAATGTATCAGGACTAAATTTTAGGTTTCGTACTTTTCATCAATTTTTAAAAGGAGAACTCACATGGACCAGAACCAGGACCAGGAATTGATTCAGGCAGAACAGGAACTCGATGAACTCGTGATGAAAGTGCGTAAGGCGCAGCAGGTTTACGCGAATTACACACAGGCGCAGGTCGACAAGATTTTCAAAGCCGTCGCCATGGCAGCCGCAGCTGCTCGTCTTCCGCTTGCGAAGGCAGCCGCCGAGGAAACGGGAATGGGTATTGCCGAAGATAAGGTTATTAAGAACCATTTCGCTTCCGAATATATTTATCACAAATTCAAAGACGCGAAAACCTGTGGCGTGATTGAGCGCGACGAGCAGTTCGGTATCCTCAAGATTGCGGAGCCGATTGGAATTCTGGCAGGTGTTATTCCGACGACCAACCCGACCTCGACGGCGATTTTCAAGTCGTTGCTGGCACTGAAGACTCGCAATGCGATTATCTTCTCCCCGCACCCGCGTGCCAAGAAGAGCACCGTGATGGCTGCGAAACTCGTCCACGACGCGGCGGTGGCGGCTGGCGCTCCGGAAAACATTATCGGCTGGATTGAAGAGCCGTCCATTTTGAAGTCTCGCGCGTTGATGTCGCACAAATTCGTGAACCTGATTCTTGCGACGGGTGGTCCGGGAATGGTCACCGCGGCGTACAGCTCTGGTAAACCGGCCATCGGCGTCGGTGCTGGTAACACTCCGGCGGTCATCGATGAAACGGCAGACGTCCGTATCGCGGTCAACTCGATTCTTCTGAGTAAAACATTCGACAACGGTATGATTTGTGCCTCCGAGCAGTCGGTCGTTGTGGTTGATGAAGTGTACGAAGCTGTGAAAGCGGAATTCGTGAAACGTGGTGCTTACATCACGACTCCGGAAGAGAAGGAAATGCTCGGCAAGACCTTCATTAAAGATTACCATATCAATGCGGCGATTGTCGGTCAGCCGGCGTGCAAAATCGCGGAAATGTCCGGTTTCACCGTTCCGGAGGCGACGAAAGTCCTCATCGGCGAAGCGCAGGTGATTGACCGTGAAGAACCGTTCAGCTACGAAAAGCTCTCCCCCATTCTCGCGATGTACCGTGCGAAGGATTTCGAGCAAGCGGTCGAATTGGCGGAAGGTCTCATCAAGTTCGGCGGAATGGGTCACACCTCGGTGCTGTACACGAACCCGACGAATACCTGCCGTATCGAGCGTTTCGGTAACGTCGCTTCGACGAGCCGTATTCTGGTGAACCAGCCGTCCAGCCAGGGGGCAATCGGTGATATTTACAACTTCCGTCTTGAGCCGTCGCTCACACTGGGTTGCGGAAGCTGGGGTGGTAACAGTGTCAGTGAAAACGTAGGAGTTAAACATCTCATGAACGTGAAAACCGTTTCCGAACGTCGTGAAAACATGCTGTGGTTCCAGACCCCGCAGAAGATTTACTTCAAGAGTGGTTGCCTCCCGCTCGCGCTCCAGGACCTCCGTGGCTCAAAACGCGCTTTCGTCGTGACGGACAAGCCGCTGTATGAACTGGGAATCTGCGACATGGTTACCCGTGAACTGGAGAAGAACGGAATGGAATTCCAGGTCTTCGCCGACGTGAAACCGGACCCGGATCTTTCCACGATTCGTGAAGGTCTGAATCGTATCAAGCTGTTCCAGCCGGACATTCTCGTCGCGGTCGGTGGTGGAAGCCCGATGGACGCCGCGAAAATTATGTGGCTCATGTACGAACATCAGGAAATCGAATTTGAAGACCTCGCGCTCCGGTTCATGGACATTCGGAAACGTGTTTTCGAGTTCCCGCACCTCGGCGACAAAGCGAAACTGGTCTGTATTCCGACGACCTCCGGTACGGGTAGTGAAGTCACGCCGTTTGCCGTCATCACCGACGACGCGACTGGCAAGAAATACCCGCTTGCGGACTACGCGCTCATGCCGTCCATGGCGATTGTCGACCCGGACCTCGTGATGACGATGCCGAAAAAACTGACCGCGTTCTCCGGTCTGGACGCAGTGGTTCACGCTCTGGAATCGATGGTCTCCGTGACCGCGACAGACTACACGATTGCGATGTCGCTGGAATCCCTGCGTGTGCTGTTCAAGTACCTCCGCAAGGCGTACACGGACGGTCAGACGGACGTTCACGCTCGCGAAAAAGTCCACAACGCCGCCACGATGGCTGGTATGGCTTTCGCCAATGCGTTCCTCGGTGTCTGCCATTCGATGGCGCACAAACTGGGTGCCGCGTTCCATGTTCCTCACGGACTTGCGAACATCCTGCTCCTCGAACAGGTTATCCGCTTCAACGCAACGGAAGCTCCGCGTAAGCAGGCCGCTTTCCCACAGTACGGATTCCCGGAAGCTGGCGCACGTTATGCTCGCGTCGCTCGTTACCTCGGACTGGGCAACGTGGAAGATTCCGACCATGATCTGGTTGAACGCCTGATTGCTGCGATTCGTAGCTTGGCTGCTGACCTCGACATTCCGACTTCGATTAAAGATGCTGGAATCGCGGAAGAAGACTTCCTCGCGGGTCTGGATCAGATGTCGGAAGACGCTTTCGACGACCAGTGCACGGGCGCTAACCCGCGTTATCCGCTGATTTCCGAAATCAAGCAGATGTACCTGAACGCCTACTACGGCAACAACGAAAAGAATGTCTGATAAGTAGATGTTCCTCACAATTCGCCAGAAATCTGAATCAGAAACTTGAAATCTCATTTCTGGCGAAACACCGAACCTAAAAGGTCCTGATCCTTTTGGCCGATGCGCACTCTCCAGCGTGTCGGCTTTTTTATTATCTGTTTCTCACAGTGATTATTACCCGTATCACACACGTAATCTGAATTTATATCATCAGGAAAATCATATGTGTGTCATTCTATCTGATTCGTGTTTTAATGTATATTTTATACCGTGATTTTACGTTGGTTTTATATCGTAATTTTAAGCGGTTTCGGACTGATTGAAATTCCGTCTGCGTAAAATACTGAAAACGACGCCGGAAGCGAGGATAATCACCATTCCTGCTGAGAATAAAGCGGTAGAAAAACCGAAATGGTCGATAATCACGCCCCAAGAATAGGAACCGATTGCCCAACCGATGTCACAGCCGAGGAAGAAGGTCGCGGTCGTTGCGTGCCAGCGTGAAGATGGCGTCATACGGTAAGCGAGCGTGTTCAGAATCGGGAAGTTAATACCGATACAGATTCCGTAAAGGATTCCGACGAGCAGGAGCATCGCGGTACAATTCGCCACAATTGTTAACCAGAACGAGAGTAACCCGAGCACGAAACACGGAATTAATACGGACAGCGGAGGGAAACGGTCCCCCAGCTTCGCACCGAAAAGCCGGACGGCGAACATCGCGCCTGCGGTTCCGAGGAAAAATAACTGCGGATTCGGAATTCCATTTCGTTCTGCGAAAAGCATGAGAAATGAAGAGTAAAACGACGCACTAAACATGAATAGTGACGTCACAATCGCCATTGCGACCGCGCCACGCTCATAAAAAGAATCGCGAATCCGAGAAAAAATGGACGGAGACGGAGTCGTTAATACGGATTGTGAAATGATATTTTCATCAGATTCCGTGTTTTTTACGATTTCTTTCTTCTCGTAATTGACATTTTTTTCATGATTTTCGCATGTTTCATTTTTTTCATCTGACACATTCCGAGTATAACGGCAGATATACGCCAGCCCGATCAGAATGAAGGAAATAGACGCGACACTGTACCAGATGATGGAAGTTCCGAGCGATGTGGTCTGACTGAGTCCGAAAAGGAAATAACCGAGTGATGGGCCGATAACGGTGGAAATGGACTGTCCGAGACCGTAATATCCCATTCCTTCCCCCAGTCGGCTACGTGGGAGAACTTCTGCAGCGGCGTTGGCGGTACCTGTCGAAATGCCAGAAAATCCGACACCCTGAAAAAAGCGGATGAACAGCAGAACTCCGAGCCCCGGAAAAACCAGTGGTCCCAGATTGGCGATGGTAAGGATAATCGCGCTGATGATGAGAACCATTCTACATCCGTAACGGCTGACAATCATGCCGGTCATGATACGTCCGACGCCCGCCGCGATTGCGAAGACGGCAGTCAAGAGACCACTGAAAGCGGCTTTTCCACCAATCGCCTCGATATATAAAGGTAATGAACCATAAAGTGCATGACACACAACGGAAACGAGTAGCGAAAGAAAAATAATATCCAGAAAAATCCACGTCCACACGCGTTCCTGCTGCTTTCTCGGTAAGCAGGTTACTTTCGGAGCGGACATACATGAATCAGACATTCCCATGAGAAGAACCTTTCACTAAAACAGGGAAATTTTTCGGACTTTTACTTTCACAGAGTAACCAAGCCGAAGAAATACAATTCCCAGAAATAGTTATTATATCGAAAGTTTCCATTTTGTCAACGACCACCGGAATATTTTTATACCTGACGCACTATAAAATTTCACTTTACCGTCATTTCGCGTTGTAGAAATGACTACCGAAAGGACCACCCTTTCCTGAATTTTCAAGTGGAATCAGTATAAATTTTCGGTAAAAATTAGTAAATCCCGTTCCTCCCCCTTGAAATTAAATCTGTTCCGGATTAAAATCGGTAATGTATGGAAGTCGGAAATGGGAGGTGATGTGTTTCGCGTCGCAGAAATGATACAAGATACGTCGCCTCCTGGAAATTAAAATTCAGGAGTTTATATGAAATTACGTATTTTTTCATCATTACTCACCCTCATGTTCTTCTGCGTTTCAGTCATAACGCTGACGCAGGCGGATACGGTT
>JAUNAI010000175.1 GCA_030527705.1 Planctomycetia bacterium
GACGAGGACGATGAAGAAACTGCTCGGGGGAATGGAAAAAATGGCCATGACGGCAGAGAAGATGATGAGGATGCCGGAGCGCGGGATTATTTCGACGATTTCCATGATGAAAATCGGGGAAGAACACTGAATTCCGAGTATGGTGACTTTCCCACATGGCTGTCCGGGCAACGAAATGCAGGTCTTCGGGACACGGAGGAAATGGACGTTCCGTGGGATGAGGGACCGAGTACTGAGAGATTGAGTACTGAGAGACCGGAATCCGGGAGATTCGGAACTCAGGGACGGAAATCTGGAATGTCGGAATCCGGGAGACTTGGGGCCGGGGAACGTGGAAAAGAAATTCCATCTTATCCGTTACCATCACGGCCGATTGAGCGTTCTCGGGGAAAAAGCAGACGACGGCAGAAGCCGAATTATGAAAAAATCCGGACTCGTGACGTTACTGAGCGCGACCCGCAGTTGCCTGCCGACACGGTGAATACGCCGGAATCACTCGACGTTCTGAATCGGATTCAGCCCAATCAGCCGAAACCGTTCTTGCGTGACGGTGAGGATAATTATCGGGAAATCCGGTAGGAAAACGGAATGAAAGGGAAACGTATTTCTTTTTTACCCCCCATTGAAAATCGGATACGTTTCGGGTATACTATATTAATTCCACCTTAAAATTCATGGAAGAACGCGACTTCTGACTGTCGATGCAATAACGAGACTTCTGACCGTTGTTTCGGTAACATGAAATGACAGTGAATCGGAATTTTATCGGAATTTTATAGTGTGTCGAGTCATAAAATATAATAATGTAAAAAATACAGAATTTCTATATAATAAAGGAGTCCTGATATGATGAGAAATATCGTTTTTCTTTCTATTCCGACCTTACGGGAGAAAGATCTGGAGAAGTTGCCGGCACTGAACCGGATTATGAAGCCGAAAGGCGCAGTCGCGACGCTCACGCCGAGTTTTCCGTGTGTCACCTGTTCCGTTCAGGCGAACATGACGACGGGGTTATTACCGAATAAACACGGAGTCATCGGAAATGGTATCTGGTCGCCCGAAACGCAGAAACTCACGATGTGGACCTTCACGAATGAGTCGGTTCAACAGTCGCAGATGTGGGATTTAATCTCACACCACCCCGACACGCCGAGAACCGCAGTCTGGTTCGCACTTCAGGCGGTGGACTGTGAGGCGGATTTCGTCTGCACGCACAAGCCGATTCATAACCCGGACGGAACGGAAGAGCTCTGGTGTTACACGCGTTACCCGAATCTGTATCGGGAATTGATGCAGGAATATGGACATTTTCCGCTTCAGAATTATTGGGGACCGATGGCGAATATCACGTCTGGAAACTGGGTGGCGAATTCCGCGACGTGGCTGGCTGCGAAAGAGGTTCCGGAATTCTTTTACATTTACGTTTCCCATCCGGATTACGCACCACAGCGTTTCGGCGTGGATTCCCCGGAGGTTGACCGGATGCTCGGTGAGTTGAACACGTTACTCGACACGTATATTACGAAATTCGAGGAAGCGTATGAGGACGACATCACGTGGTTCGTGGCGGGTGAATATGCCATGACGGACGTGGACCACACTCTCTTCCCGAATCGACTGCTACGCGAGGCGGGACTCTTAAAAGTAAAGGAAAGTGACGGAAAAACGCCGTCTCCGATTCGCTCCGTGACGCGGGATTATGAGGTTTTTCAAGGTGAATTACCGGATATGGCGGAAAGTCGGGCTTTCGCGTACTGTGACCATCAGTTCGCGCACGTGTATGTGCCGGACCACGATTCCGAGGTAATTCGGAAAGTGGCGCAACTTTTCGAGAAACAGGAAGGTGTGGCAGAAGTCCTCGTCGGTGCAGATATTGAGAAATATGGACTGAATCATGAACGCTCTGGTGACGTGATTCTAATGTCGACGCCGAATAGCTGGATGCAGTATTACTGGTGGCTGGATGACGCGAAAGCACCGGATTTCGCGCGGAGAGTGGATATTCATCAGAAACCGGGATATGACCCGTGTGAGCAATTTATCGATTTTGCGACGCGGTCGATTCCACTGGACGTGACCCGTGTGAAAGCGTCTCACGGCGCCGTCGCTCGTGATCGTTCACAGAAGTCGGTTTTCCTCTGTTCCGACGCGCAATTTCTGCCGGTGAAAGAACTCCGCGACGTAGACGTTTTCCATCTTGTTATGGAATCGACGTGGTATAAGAATAGAAAATAAGAGGTTTTAAATGGAAAGCCTCCCCTTTTAGCCCTAATATTTCATATTCCACGGATTTCACGGAAACTGGTGGTTTAAGATTTTTAAATCCAACGCACAATAAAATTCCGCTTTTTCGTCGTTTCGCGTTACTGAAACGACTACCGGAGGGACCGCCCCTCGAGAGAATTTTCATGTGTGATTAAAAATGATTATGAGCATTTAAATCCGTCTGTGAAATCTGTCTCTTCTGTGGGAAGTACCGTAAAATATGGGGTTCCGGAAAACAAAAAACTCGGTGTCCTAAATCATTTTCATCTCTACAAAACTCACTCCTTTCTGTGAAAGTCTGTGAGATCTATGGGAGATTTAATGGTTTTTGTTTCCGTGTTAAAATACAATGTGTTATTTTAACGTTTTCCGGTAAATAACGGTTTCATGCCGTATTTTACTTCTTGCCCTTTTTCCGGTATCCGACACCCGCCAGTAATGTGAGACCCGTGAGACACAGAACCCACGTGGACGGTTCCGGAACATAAGTGGAAATGCTTAGATTATCGACATATCCAAAATAATCCCAACTATTCGCGGATGATGAAAGAATCGTAAACAGGTCCGTTGTGGCAAAATTCGAGCCCAATAACTTGGAATAATCCGCGGCGGAGCCAGAAATGTCGAGACCGACGAGTTTTGCCGATTCGCCATCACCCGCGACCGCAAGCGTCAAGTTTAGCGTGTGCCAGTCGTCTTTACTGAATGCAGAACCATCCTCGGAACTCCATGCAACCGCATCTGAGTGTTTCGCGTGTGAGATGTCGGTACCGAAAACGTTGTCATAGAACTCGAGTGCTCCGTCCGGACGAAGAACAAGACCCGTGAAACCGATTCCAGATTCCTGATTAGATCCCGTTCCTTCTTTCGTAAAACCAATTCCGAGACCACGTGCACAGTCTCTGTCACTTTCACTAAAAGTGCTAAAGAGTGTCCCGATTTTCATGTCGACGGAAATATCAATCCATTCCCCCGCAATCTGCGTCGAGTCAATTTCCATCATGGAGGCAGTATTCGCGCCTGTTTTGAGGGCACCATTCTCAATCTTCGCGAAATTGGAAATATTGTCACTTCTCCCACGCACGCTCCACGTCATCTTATCAGTCGGACTGATGAAGTTACATACGTCCGCGACCGTTCCATGAATGGTTTTTCCGTTATTCGCGTTGCCGTTCGTGCCACCAAATTTCGTATCAAGAAGCAGATTCGTTTCTACACTTTCAGGTGTCTGTCCAGCTACCAACATATTGGAAACGCCGTAAATATGGAGCGTATCTTGGGTTAAAGAGTTAATTTTAAACTGTAACGTTCCATCTTCCGAAGCTGTTCCTGTCCAGGTCAGTAACCCACCTTTACGTCCATCAGCGTCGCGAAAATCGTTTTCGTTAAAAATCAGTTTTTCGCCATTTGGAGCGGTAATGATTGCTGAACGATTGAAATCGGTCGTATCATTCCATGCCGCCATGTAAAACGTCGTGGTATATTCTACACCCGGAAGAAGATCTTTTAACGTCACATCCGAGAAATTATACATGAAACCGTTCGCAAGCGCCTGACTTCCTGGATTTTCGTTGGTGAAGATGTCTTGCAACGTACCATCCGCTCCGTAAGCATAACCTGCGTTGATTGCGTAACGGTCATTATTCTCTTTCGTGTTCGTAACTCCGTTGAACTGAATACCGTTCAGATTCGTTGTGCCTGCATTGAAATTGAGCGCGTGGGTATAGTTGCCATCTGCCACCACACCGGAAGTCGCGTCACTCGTCCATAATGTCGAAGCATCGGAATACCACCACGTGTTTTCCGCCTTGGTCATGCTCACCGCGTCGATGAGGAGCGAGTTATCATTAATAACGTGCTGATTCTGTCCCCCGTCAAAATAATTACCCATGTGCGTGTTCGCGAACGAGATGTCCATCGTTTCACTAGTCGCACGGAAGGTAATTTTATAATCATAGAAAGGATTTCGGGAGTTAAATCCCTGATCTTTAAGAAGGTTATAATCCCCTAAATTGGCGGTAATATTCGTGTTATGCCCTCCACTGGTACGCGCGTCATATTTAAAGGAATAGGTATAAAATTCACCAGGAGTCAGTCCTGTCACGGTCTGAGAAACGGTTCCGGGACGCTGAATAAATAGCGTGTAATCCCCGTCCAACGGTCCGCAATTCTTACCGAATTCCTCCGAAGCGAGCGAGACGCCGTAGCCGTAGTCTCTAGTAAGAGAAGTGTAAGATTCTCCATCAACATAATTGGTCGGCGTGTACGTCCAGTCTGCGACTGTGCCGTGAGCGGTTCCATTTTTATAAATGTAACCATACTGCTGGCGGTTTGTCCATGTTTCAAAACTTCCGTTTTTCACCAGATTTGCCGACTGCCCCTACGCAAACATCGGGCAGATGGTCCCTAAAATCACAGTGGGAAGAATTCTGCGACTTATTTTAACGGCATTAAGTTTCTTCATGGATTAACCTCGTAACATTTTAAACGTTATATTATTTCTTCTTTTAAAAGAAATAAGGTAAGTTGCTTCATTTCCGAAACAACGGATGGAGTTTAAGTACACGATTCCTTGTAGAACAAAACTACCTAGTTATTAATATAGTATTCCGACATATTTTAAATGTCAATTATTTTTTTAAGAATTTTTCTAATTTTCAGGAAAATTTTTTTATTTTACTATTTTTTTCTGAAAATTCCTTTTAATTTAACATGTCTAAAAGTCGGAGAGGCGATTCCCTGAAAATGTCACTTCCCACAGCATCCCAACAGAAAATCCGAGTTTTCGTACAGCGGAACCATTTACGACTGCGATTTCCAGCCGTCCGCCAGAGCCCCAGAGTGCAACAACTTCTCCCGGCTCTGCGTCCGCATAAGTTTTCACCACTGGAACACGGAGTTTTTCGGAAGTTAGGCTGGAGATGGAGATAAACCCAGAACCAGAAGAATTGCCGAAATCGGTCTCTGAACTGGATTCTGAACTGACCTCGGGAATTGATGAAATCAGATCATAAGTGATGTTCGTGACCAGATTACCGAAAGAGTCCGCGTAGAGAACCACGCCAAGCAATTTATTTTCGCGTATTTTGGGGGTAGGAATCACCAGCCGACTGAGTATCTTCGGATTCACCGTTGGGCCAAGTTCTTCAGGTTGAACGGTTTCCGAGGCAAGCCGCGCAGCCGTAGGAGCAAGAATATCCCGCCCATGAAATGTAGATGAAACACTCGTGCGCCATGTGTAGGCCGACTCGAGTGAAAATGTACGGCGAATCGGGTACGACTTTTCCAGAATCGTTATCAGTCCATTATCCGGAACGAGAAGAATCTGTGGATTTTCCACGTCGCCAAGCTCCAGATAAAGCAGTTTTCGCGCGGAGCCGACACCAGGGTCTATCACCGCTATGTGAATAGTTCCTGCCGGAAAAAACGGTACGACCTCCGCTAGCGCGACCGCTCCAGACATCACATCCTGCGGTGGAATCGCATCCGTTATGTCTACGATTTTTACCGACGGTGCGAGCGTGTAAATTACCCCCTTCATCTGCGGCGTGTAAATGTTTCCGACCTGAAAATCTGTCGTTATCGTGATGATTGGCGTCCGATTAGGCATGTGACTATCCTCTTGAGATTCAGAATTCACTATACATACAAAAAATCCCAGAAAGGAAGTCTTTCAGGGATTTCGTGCAAATCGATTCGTCATTAATTCGTCGTTAAGGAGACGATACGAAACTGAAACGGTAAAAGGCGTCGTTCTTATTTTTTCAGGTCGACAAGACGGAACGGAGCCGCTTTAACAACGCGATTGACCGCACCACTCTTCAGGCACTGCGCACAGATGCACACGGTTTTATGCGTGCCATTCGGGGTCGAAATACGCACATTACGAAGATTCGGTTTGAATTCGCGACGAGTAATACCGGTTACTTTCGTACCGACACCACCGAGGTACTTCGCACGACCGCGCGTCTGAACCACGTTACCAGTCTGCTTTCCCTTACCGCAAAAGCTACATACATTAGCCATCGTACATCCTCCTTAAGCATTATGTTTTTACGGGTGTTACCGCACACCTGTTTTTCTCCGAAATTTTCCCGTCTTTTCAACTTTTTTTAAGTTTCATCTCCCTACGGAAATAGAACGGGTATAATATAAGAAACTATTTTACACAATTTTTGCATATTTTCAAGCCCCCCCAGCGAAATTTTTTAATAATCTTTCCATTTTTCTTAATTTCTTCGCAATTTTTACAGGAAAATTTCGTTTTACTCATAGGATTTAGGCTCTCTTACGTCGAAAATTCTCGAAACTTTCGTAATTTTTCTGAAACTTTCTGAAATTTTCCGATTATTTCCGATGAATAGGAAATTTTACCAAAATTTTGAAATTTTTTTCCTTTTCTTTTCCAGAAATGGCGGGGAAGGTGTTGACGTAAACGCAATTCTCGCTTAAAATAATAGTTCGACTGTTTTCTTTTCGTCTACCAATTTTGGGTTCACGTAGAGGAATCGGTAATTAAATCGAGACGATTATAATATATCAAGAAAAATATAAAAAAGGTGAATCATGACAAAATCAAAATTTTCATGGATTATCCCAGCAATTTTAGCGTTGCTGTTTTTTGCTGGCGAGAGTTTTCTGAACGTTTCCGACGTTGAAGCCCGCTCCAGTCGTGCCGCTGCGGAAGAGGAAGATGAGGATTATTCTGAAGACGAAGAATATTCGGATGAAGAGGAAGATGCGGACTCAGAAGAATCGGGTGATGAATATGCTGACGAGGAAGAGGAATTCGACCCGGACGCACCGATTCCAGATCCGGAACGTGTGAGTGGTGCGCGTCTCCAGACGAAAGATAATACCCTTCTTTCCGCGACTTATTATCCTGGAAATCGTGGTAAGAAAACTGTCCCGGTGATTATTCTGCATGATTGGAGTTCAGACCGGAAAGACGTGGAGGTTCTCGCTCAGGAACTTCAGGCTAACGGTTGTGCCGTCCTGATTCCTGACCTTCGTGGGCATGGAAAAAGTAACCGGTACTTGGTTGACGCGGAAAATACAGAGACTTTCGAGGCTGGGAAGAAATTCACGATGAAAGACATGCAGGAAATTGTGAATTATGACTTACCGTGCCTGAAAAGATTTCTCATGCAGCAGAATAATTCTGGTCAGCTGAATATCGATAAACTCTGTGTTGGCGGCGTGGGATATGGTGGATTGATTGCGGCTTTTTACGCGAATGCCGACTGGAATCCGATGGTGAAACGAAAGAAGTCCATGCCCACCATGGGGGATGTAAAAGGTTTCTTCATGGTGACGCCGCCGAAAAAGATTAAGGGGTTGGATCTGATGAGTTCTATCCAGTATCCGACTTGGCGCGAAAGTATTTCCTGCATCGTTGTGGGTGGAGAAAGTAGTAAAAAAGTTCTGAAAACGACTGAAGCACAGATTCGGAAACTGTGTGGAAAAGAGGCGCTGGAACGTTGCTGGTTCCGTGATTATGAAGTGAAAGAAAACGGTGCCGACCTGATTCAGGACCCCGAGTCCGATGCGGTTCTGGACATCCTCGCGTTCATCGATTTACGTTGTATTAAACGTGACATCCTCTGGAAACGACGTTAAAGGCATAAAAATAAAAATGTGCCGATGAGAATTACCCGTTCCTTCGATTTTACTTGGTGGAACGGGCATTTCATATTTCTATTATCTATTCTATACCAATCATACATGAAAATTCAATGTTGGGTGGTCCTGGTGGCAGTCATTTCAGTAACGAGAAATGATAAAAAAGTAGAATTTTATCGTGTGTTGGGTATAAAAACTGGAATCACATGATGGACGAACGAGATTTTTACACCCTCGGTGATGAGAGAACGCTTCAGCCGGACGCAG
>JAUNAI010000176.1 GCA_030527705.1 Planctomycetia bacterium
GAAGCCCCGGCCTGCGAAGCTCCGGCTTGTGAAGCTGCTGCCCCGGCCGCTTGCTAATCATTAGTCTTGATGATTCAAGCTCTGGAACCTTCTTTGTAAGGTTCCAGAACGGTAAAAGCCCTGAATTTTACCTTGATAGCTGGTTTTGCCAGCTGTTTTTATTTCTTGACATCTTCACCCCCCACTTTACTCACTCTTGATTTTTCACTTTTTTTCTCTTTTTTTCGTCAGTCGGTACTTGTAATTTTTTCAAAATCTGCTATAATACGGTTTTCTATAATATAGATTATTTATGTGGAGTTGATTACTCCGTTTATTTCATCGTTTTGTTAGGAATAATTAGTATGCCGACAATCAATCAATTAGTTCGCAAGAGCCGTGTCATGCCGCGTAAATTCAGCAAGAGCCCGGTTCTCGAGAAAAACCCGCAGAAACGCGGCGTGTGCCTTCAGGTTCGTACCATGACCCCGAAAAAACCGAACTCCGCTCTTCGTAAGATCACGCGTGTTCGTCTCTCTAACGGTAAAGAAGTTACCGTCTACATTCCGGGCGAAGGTCACAACCTTCAGGAACACTCCATCGTCCTCGTCCGTGGTGGTCGTATCCGCGACCTTCCGGGTGTGCGTTACCAGGTTATCCGTGGTACGCTCGACGCGCAGGGTGTCAAAAATCGTAAGCAGGCTCGTAGCCGTTACGGTGCGAAGAAAAATCAGCCGGCCGCGAAAAAACGTTAATTTCGTCGCTGGGTTCTGTAGTTTATGAAAGGGGACGGCTGTGAGTAATTGAGCCTCGCGCGGAAAACATCGGGTTTTCTGCATGCTCTATGAACAGATGGAAGCGGTCGTCGGTATGAATCAGAACACAGAACTTTCCGGAGGATGGGTGAACCGCATACTTCACCATCCTCCTCGGGGGCAAAACGCCCGGTTTAACTGGACGGCGGTTATTTTCTTTTCCAGGAGTAATAACGCCGCTGAAAAATACATTTTACGTTAAAAGAGGATAAAATGGGTCGTATTACTGCAAGTCGCAAGCAGCTCGTCGGAGATCCGGTCTACGGTTCGCTGTTGGCCAGCAAATTCATCAACTGCCTGATGTATGACGGCAAAAAAAGCATTGCTCAGGAAGTTTTCTATGATGCATTAGCGGAAATTGAGAAAAAAGTCGCTGACAAGCCGGGTATCGAAGTATTCACGCAGGCGATTGAAAACATCAAGCCGCAGATCGAAGTTCGTTCGAAGCGCGTTGGTGGTTCTTCTTACCAGGTCCCGATGCAGGTCAACCGTGTTCGTCAGCAGTCTCTGGCGATTCGCTGGGTCCTGAACGCGATTCGTAGCAAGAAGGGTCAGCCGATTGCGAAGAAACTGGCCGATGAAATCGTAGCTGCCTATAATAAAGAAGGTGTCGCTTATAAAAAGCGTGAAGACGTGCACCGCATGGCGGAAGCGAACAAAGCGTTCGCGCACTTCGCGTGGTAATTGCATTTTTCGTGCGTCGTAGTATTTTGTTATATGACGTCGCATGAAGAATACTGATTTCAGAAAATCTTGGGGTTTTTAGGCTCCAAGATTTTTTTGCGTGTTTTCTGGCACGATAATACCACGATAATACTCTGTTTTAATTTCAGATTTTTGGAGAAAATCATGTCCGATGAACTTTCTTTTGAAGAATTATCACGAGCATTTGCGCGGGCGATGAGTGGAAACACCGTCAGCGAAAATTCGGATATAGAAAAAACGGAGACGGCTGAAAATCACTGTGTGTCGGATGATTTAGTCGATATTCCAGATGAATTTTTCGGGGATGATTTTACGCTCGACGCTCTGGAGGTAGATGAGTCACGAACGGACTTAGCAATGTACGACGAAAACGCCACGGACCGTATGGAAGCGGAAACCAACGCAGAAATCGGCGCATTTCGGTCTTATGCGGATGAAATTGATGATGACAAGCAGGTACCGGTCACGCCACGAACGATTTTGGAAGCGATGCTTTTCGTAGGAAATCCGAGTAACACGCCAATTCCGGCAGAAACGCTCTCGAACTTAATGCGCGGTGTAAGTGTGCGTGAGGTTCACGAGTTGGTTGAAGAGCTAAATCAGCATTACGACGCGGAAGGGTGTCCGTGGGTGATACAGTGGTTCGAGGCAGAGCAGGGGTATTTTCTCCAGCTTCGGGAAACATTTTTCCCTTTACGCGAAAATTTTTATGGAAAGATTCGGCAAGCGCGACTTTCTCAGGCGGCGATTGATGTATTATCACTCGTAGCGTATGAGCAACCGATAACGGCCGAAGAGATTAATCAGCTACGTAACGCACCGAGTGGTCCAATTTTAGCGCAACTAACGCGGCGTCAGCTTATACGAACCCAAAAAATCCGCCGTGGAACACAATTTGTTACCGTTTATTTCACAACGGAACGGTTTCTGAAGTTATTCGAGCTGGAATCGATTAACGATTTACCACAGAGTGAAGATTTAGATCGCGAGTGAATTTTCAGAAAGTCCTGATTATTTCATGTAAATCTCAAAAAAAACAGACGTCCCCCTTGCGAAAAAATGAGAGTATTTTATACTATATAATATTATGGGCAGTACTATGTCCTGTAGTATCCTTTTATTTTCCTTCCTTTAGGAGTCAAGAATGTTACATAAAATCCTTCCTTCATTCATCCTGTTTTTCGCAATCATCGCGTTTTCTGCTACTTCAGCGCACGCACAGTTGGAGTATAAAAATGGTATTATCTGGGACCGTCCGGAACGTGTCGAGGGCGCGATGCCCGTCTGTACGCCGGCTCCGGAGGGGGCGGTTGTGTTGTTCGACGGAAAAGACATGTCGGCTTTTAACAACGCGCAAAACTGGGTCGTGAAGGACGGCTATGCGGAAGTTCACGGTGGAACCGCCACAACAAAACAGGCTTTCGGAAGTTGCCACATTCATATCGAGTGGGCGTCGCCGGAAAAAGTGAGTGGTCACGGTCAGGGACGCGGAAATAGCGGCGTCTACATTATGGGAAAATATGAGGTGCAGATTCTCGATTCTTATGAAAATGAGACGTATTTTGACGGACAGTGCGCGTCGATTTACAAGCAGTCTCCGCCACTGAAGAATGTGTGTCGGAAACCGGGCGAGTGGCAGTCGTACGACATTACGTTTACCGCGCCGAAATTCGACGAAAAAGGGAACGTGACGCGAAAAGCACGCTTGACGGTGGTTCAGAATGGCGTGACGGTGCAGGATGATTTTGAGTTACAGGGGGGAACATTCTGGTATCGTCCGGCAGGGTATCAACCGCACGCGGAAAAGTTGCCGATGTCGTTGCAGGACCACGGGAATCCGGTAAGATTTAGAAATATCTGGATTCAAGAAATTGAGGATTAAGAAGAAAGAATAAAAAAATAAAAGCAAGCGTTCGTAGAACGCGATTAAGAGTTTTTTTGGAAGAGGGTATGGGAGAAACCTATTTTTGCAAAAAATGGTTTCTCCCACGAGTGTAAATTCTTCATAGGTAGCCGATTCCTCTCGTTAGAGTGGAATCGGCGTTTGTGTTTAGCCTTATTCCCTTTTAGGGAAGGTCCCCCGAAGAGGGGCGGAATTGCGACGTATTTTCCATTTCAGCCCCCCCGTCTATCGGCGGTACCCCTCTTGAAAAGATGGAATTTTAAACGCCTATAAATACCCATTTTGCCTGATTTAACGTTAAACTTTACCCTGTTCATGTGCCAGCCCTGCCCTCACACTCCCCCTTCAAAAACTCTTAGTAGCGACTGTTAGGTATTTAATCAGTGTCTACGTAAATAACCGATTCCAAGCATTGCTAACGCCAAGAGTGTCCACGTCGCGGGTTCGGGGACGGCGTTCGGGTTAATGCTGAAAGAAAGGGTTGAGTCCGTCAGCGTCGGAATCCAGAATGTACTGTCATAAGCCGACATCATGGAGGCGATATGGTCAGTCGTTAGTGTTTCGGGTGTGGCATCGGTTCCGTTCTGGTAGGTCATGTTACCGGCGGTCAAGAAAGTAAATTCGTCGCCTGTTGAAAATTGAGAGGCGTCGAAGAGTAAATCAATGCTGGATTTATCCGTAAACGCAATCGTTTCTCCTACGGAAAGCGTGTCGTAAACCAAATTTCCGTCCGCATCTTTCTTAATTTCAACCTGAATGGTTCCCGCTCCGACATTATAACCGTTAGAAATTGTCGTACCCATCACTGGGTCAAAAATACCGCCGTTTTGGGTGAGCGTACCCACAAAATTCTTAACAGAAAACGTTCCGCCGTTGAAATTGTAGCTGCCGCTTCCGACTGTGAAGATATCGCTCACGTTTAAAACACCGCCAGTTTGAGTAAATGTCATGTTATTAATGATTTTTGCTCCGTTGAATGTTCCTCCCTCTAAATTATAGATGCCGCTGCCTTGTAAATCTCCTGTATCTTGAGTGTTTTTTCTTATTTGAACCGTTCCGCCTGTTTGGTTTATCGTTCCGTTATTGACAAGCCATTGCAGTTTTAGCGTACCGCCCTGTATATCCATTCTGGAATCCGCACGAATCAAGGCATCTGTAGTGCAAGTTATCGTCGCGTTATCCTTGAGGATTGTGTAGGAGGTTATATTACCTCTTGCTGGATGATATTCACCATTAGTCTCCAACATTGAGTTACCGCTAAATGTGTAATAAGCGACGTAATCTTCATCGTCGATTGGAGTAATATTGGTGGTGTTTTGGCCGCCATAAAAATGACGAGTGCTCATTTTCGCATTACCCGTTAAGGTTAAATTAAAGTAGGCTTCTGTGTTGCTAATGTTCTCCAACGGGAAAAAGTGGTAATAACCGCCTTTAATTTTCGCGTTATCGCCCAGTATAAGTGCGCATATATTGTCCGTACCGGAAATGGTTGTATTAGCCGTCATGGTAATCGTCGCGTTGGTTATCGTACCGGGATTGGTATTTGTTGGCATTCCGTTGTCCCAATTTTCCGCATTCATCAACTCGGTAATATTGGTGTCTCCCCCCGTCCACGTCGTGCCGGCAAAAACCGTGTAAGACGTAATCTGAACGCCGAAAAATAACGCAACAATAACCAGTATATGCCAAATTGGGTGTAGGTTTTTATGTTGGTTCATGGTTTTCCTTTCTTTAGTAATGGTTGATTAAGTAACATTTTTGGGAGGCGACGCGTTTCGCGTCGCTAATTCCCCTCTTCTTAAGAGGGGTGGCGGACGCAGTCCGACGGGGTGTTTGGAAGTGGTTTTCACTCCGCAATTTAGCCCCCCCCCCCGCCTGTCGGCGTCCCCCTCTTGAAAAGATGGGAATTTGACACCGCTACACGGTTTCTGGAAGGCAAGAACACGTCGCCTCCCAGTTAATCAGTGCGTACTTTAATATTCTAATTTTACAAATTCATCATTGTAATACCCACCGTCTTGGCGATTTGCGAGGCAGTAGTGTATGGAAAAGTCGATGGAATACGAAATTCTCTGTACGCTACCGTCGCAGAAACTGATGTTACACCCACCGGGATGCGGACTTCCGAACGCTAATTCACGTCGATACCCCCCACGATCCTGATATAGTAGGTTATTTTTGACATTCGGAATTGCAGCTCGGCAAGTGTCATTTCCATGACCGCCATAAGCATTTTCATTGTCGGAACCGTCCTTACCATCTTCGTAACAGAGCGCGTTCATATATTTTTCACCAACCAGATACGTGTTGGAGAAACCATCGCGGACTTCACCGTCATGAGTGTTGCTGAAAGCATAAATCACCCCGGTCATTGATTCGGAAGTCTCCGCATTTTTGGCGGTTGCGTCAACATTATTCAGTCCAGTAGGACCAATATAATCGTTCTGCTGGTTTGCCGGTGACGTTACCGTTCCTGTACAGGCGGCATAGTCGCTTTTGACAACGCCTTCCACAACAATCTGACCAGATCTGGCGATTGGTCTTCCACCGGTGTTCGGGTAAATTTTACTTGCTCGCCGAGACGGACAATTCATCATGCTTAACGGCGTAGTAACGCGTGTGGCGACTGATGCTTTATCGTTATTTTCACCTGCTCCAAGCATGAAAAGATTATTTTGTTCCATAAACGGTAAGCAACTGTAGAGCCACCCGCCGGGTTGTGTCATTCCAAGTCCCTGATCAGCGACACCCGCCCAAGCGCAACGCCAACCACCGCTGGGAAAGCATTGGACGGTCGATAAATGATTCTGGGCGGCAAGACCAAATTGCTTACAGTTATTAGAACACTGCATATTTCGCGCGGCTTCGCGCGCTTGCTGAACGGCGGGAAGAAGGAGACCTACGAGCATTCCGATAATGGCGATTACGACGAGAAGTTCGACGAGCGTGAACGCGCATCGACTGTTTTTGAGAGAAATTAGAGGATTTTGAACAAGCGTTAAATCTTGCCCCCCCCCCCCGATTGGCATATTTTAACACGAGGGTGGCTATAAATTTGTTTTGTAAGTTGCATAAAAGTTCCCTTTTAAGTAAAGTTTTTATTTATTTTGACTTTATTTTACACCAAGTTGCAGAAATTTCAACCGTTTTTCTCAAAAAAATTTAAAAATTTACAATTTTTCTCAAAAACTTTCTTGGATAGGTTTCATTTCCTTGACAAGAATAATTATATTGGTATACTTAATAACTAGGAAGCGATGTACCTCGCGTCGCTGAAATGATGAAAAATAATAGGTTTTTATATGAATACAATTCTTGGCGCTCACATGTCCATTTCCGGCGGCATTTATAAAGCGGTGGAAAGCGCGCAGGCGGTCGGTTGCCAGTGCGTCCAGATTTTTACGAAAAATAGTAACCAGTGGCGTGGGAAAACGCTTACGCAGAAGGATATTGACCTATTTCAGGACGCTCTGGGACGGTGTGGCGTTTCGCACCCCATTTCGCATGATTCTTATCTGATTAACCTCGGTGCTCCGGCGGATGAACTCTGGGAAAAGTCGATTGCCGCGTTCGAGGATGAACTGATTCGCGCCGACGCTCTGGGAATTCCGTACGTCGTGACGCACCCCGGCTCTTACACCACCTCGTCTCCGCAAGCTGGGTTGGACCGAATTGTGGAAGGGCTGAAACGCGTTCTGGAACACACGGACGGCATTAAAACGCGCTGTCTGCTGGAAAATACGGCTGGACAGGGTACCAATCTTGGTTTCGAGCTGGAGCATCTTGCGTACATTATGGAAAATGTTGAGGGCGTGAAGCCGACCGCGACCGCCGGCGACGATTTTCGCTTGGGCGTCTGTTTCGATACCTGTCACGCTTTCGCGGCGGGGTATGATTTTACCACGGAAGAGAAATATGCGGACATGATGGCGCATTTCTCGGAAATTATCGGACTGCACCGATTCCGCGCGTTCCATATTAACGACGCGACGAAAGATTTAGGAAGCCGAGTGGACCGACACGCGCACATCGGCTACGGAAAAATCGGTCTGGAAGCGTTTCGCCTCCTGCTGAACGACGCACGTTTCGCGGACGTGCCGAAATATCTCGAAACGCCGAAAGGGACACAAAAAAACGAAGAAACCGACACGGAAGAAGACTGGGACATCGTCAACCTCCGCACCCTGCGCGGATTAATAACGGGATAAAAAGAATCTGTTTGTGGTCGAAATTGCAACCGCAAAAGTTGGAACTGTCGCAAAATGAATAACTCGACGTCACAAAATGTGATTTCAAGTATAAGATATATTCAGATAAATTGTAGGAATACTGAATGGAAACGACGAAAAAGGACGAGCCGATTCGGTGGCGGGCGGTGGATGATTCGCATCTGGTGTGGCGTTCGTGGTCGGAAGATGATGAGGAATGTGGAATGGGCACGGATGGTATGGAATGCGCGTTGCCAGGGGATCGGGAACCGTTGTCGGTCGTGTATTTTCTCGATTCGGACGACACGCATCTCATGAATCAGTTCGGCGTAGAAATTATCCGCGCGTTGCAGGAGAAACCGTGCAGCGTGGAGGAACTCGTAGATGCGCTTGTCGAGAAGTTTCTCCCGTCGCCTGACCTGCGAGCTGCGATACCTTGCGCGATGGTGGAGCGTTTCGTTCATCAGATGAAAATATCGGGACTCGTTTACGAAGCAAAATAAAACACAAAATAAA
>JAUNAI010000177.1 GCA_030527705.1 Planctomycetia bacterium
CAAAAAAGCCTGTTTTCCGATACGTACGAAAAACAGGCTTGATAGCCTCGAAGGGCTTTCTTGTTTAAGTAAAATTACTCTTCAATAATCACACGGAAACCAACGTTATAAACCTTCTGATACGATTCATAAGGTACACGGACACTTGAGGTAGCACTCACTGGCCGATTATTCCAGCTTCCACCACGTGTAACTTTCTTTTCGGTAACATTACCAGCATTACGACCATCGTTGTCAACATACGGATACGCCTTATAATCCGAGCGCGTCCATTCCGAGACGTTTCCAATCATGTCGTATAGTCCGAACGGGTTCGGCGCGTACTGCTTCACATAATCAACACTGAAATACTTGTCCGTGAAACGGTCATCACGCAACGGATATTTCGATTCCGCCGGGAAATCGCGACGTGCATGAATCTTGCTTCCGCCATCCCAGCTTGTATACGTCCGCTGGAGACCGTGGTCTGCCAGATTCGCCCAGTTCGTCCAGTCGGCATCTTTTGCACCAAAGAAGAACGCCTGGTCGGAACCTTGACCACCACGTGCCGCCCATTCCCACTGCGCCTCGGTCGGAAGTTCAACTTTACGTTGCGACTGTTTACTGAACCATGCGCAGAAACGTTGCGCTTCGTTCCAGCTAATACGCGCGACCGGCTGCTGCGGGTGGTTCGCGATGTAACCCGGAAGCGTGTGGTCTTTACCATTTTCATGCAAGTAACGTGTATCATGAGACGGGTCGAAACACTCATACTGCTGGTTCGTTACTTCAGTTTCACTCATCCAGAACGGACGAGGAATTTCCACCACTGCACGCGGAGCTTCATCAGCATAACCATCCTGAGAACCCATGATATACTTCCCGGCTGGAACCTTCACGAATGTCATCGAAACCTCATTTCCGAAATAATCTTTTCCGACCGAAAGCGTCATTTTTTCGACATTTCCACTGATCTTGAACGGTTCAACCGTTAAATTATCCGGCTCCACCGCCTTTTCCGGCTCCGGCATAATCGGCTCGATGTTCATCTGACGCTCACGCATCGCAATACGATACTCTTCTTCCGGGTTGGTCGAGATATTCGCATACAACTTCTGCAGTTCCAAACGGCGACTTTCACGCGGCGGATTGTTCCACATACCGACATACGGCGCATTGAGGTCAATCCACGTGTAGAAACGCTCCCACGCTTCCGGCGACAGCTTGACATTATGATGGCCGCGACGCAGAATCTGAATCAGTTCCGACGTACTCGCGTGGTATTCCATCGGGCGTAACGTTTCCAATTCATCTTCCGGACCAGGATGACGCGCAAAACGTACCAATTCAGTATACGCCTGGTCAGAACGCCAGTTGCCTGCGCCATTCGGAATGAAGGAAATGTCACCCTTGCGGTCGGTATCATTATGGCAAGCGACACAGTACTGGTTCAAAACTGGCTGAAGTTCTGTCTGGAAACCCCAGCTGCGAGCAGGACCGTACCATTCTTTAATTTTCTGTGGAGCTTTTCGGCTTGCAATCGAGAGCTGCACCGGTGTGACGTCATGTGCCGTTTCATGACAGCCATTACAGGAGAGAGCTTCACCCGGCTGAACGATTGTCCAGGATCGCATTAACGCCAGCGCGGCACCGTCCTCGTCCAGAACTTGCATCGCAAACGGCGTGTTGGCAGGAACCTGGAACGCGGCAGAACCATCTTCTTCAATGTCGACCGTACCGAGAATACGCTTGATATCCCACGACGATTCACGTCCGACTGATTCATGTCCGCCACTTCCCAGATAACCGAAATGATAAGCAAAAATACGGAGTTTCTTCGCTTTTCCTTTCGGAATATCTTTGATTCCACGTCCGAGATACACATTCTGAAGGAAAACGTATCCAGAATCCTGACTCATGTCCACATTGTCAGCAAGAACCGGCGGTTTCGCACGTTCCTGAACCGGGAACGGTTCGAAAAGGCTTTCTTGCGGCAGTTCCGCCAGAAGTGTCATGTTATCAAAAACGTCTACCAGCCACAAACCATACGTTCCATGTCCCGGCATGGTCATGTTCACAATGAAATATTTATCAGACAGCGGGAACGGATAGACGAATTTATACGTACTATGTCGCGACTGATCGTCACAAACGTTACCCACCACATCACGTCCCCAACCGGGAATCTCCTGCACACACCCCGTGACTTCTTTCGGCAAAATGTCCGGAATAATATTGATATCCGTGTCTTCCGGTCCCCATTCTTTCGAGGTCGGACGGAACCGCATCGGATAATCACGTCCCATATTCGGGTCAACAATCAGTAACCGTCCTACTTCCGGCTCTGCGTGGTGGCCACCTACGACGCCAATAAGTTTCGTGCTACTCGTTTCCGGGCACTGTCGCGCATGTTTATAAGCTGTCGGGAAGTAAGACCCACTACCATAGAGCGCACGCTGATTACGCCCATCTGGATTCATCGAAAAGACGTAACGCGAGAAATAGTGCGGAACGTCGGTGTATTCCCAACGTAGATAAAGTACTTGACCGTTATTCATCACAGTTGGATGCCAGTCAGAGTCCTGCTCGAACGTGAGTTGACGGACTTTTTTTGTTTCGGTATTTACACGATACAGATTCGCCATTACACGACCACCGCCTTCACACGGAAGTCCCTGAATTCCAGCCGTCGAAGCACTCACGATGTACGGTTCTTCCGGTAGATAACACGCGTCGAACCACGAGACATCCGGCTGGTCGGTCGGCGTCATTTCACGTAAATTGGAACCGTCGAGACCGACTTCAAAAATTGCCCACTGTCCATTCTTGTTGATGCTCGAGAACAGCATGCGTTTCGCGTCGAAAGAAAGTTCCAAGTCCCGGATGATACCATCATTATAATGCTTATAAAACGGCTCGATTTTCGCTTCTTTAGGATCGGAAGTCTTGAAATTCGACACAAAAGAGAGGGAACAGTCCCAGCCTGTCCGTGTAATCGTGTCGTTCGTATACGAGTTCAGTCCCGGAAACCCCCAGCCGTGTGCTGGATTGCGTCGAACGACCGCGATTTTGTCGAAACTCAGAAGCGGATTAGCCAGCGAGGCGCGTCGAATCAGGGCGGACAGAGCGTTTTTCGCCTCACCATCATTCGGATTCTCGGTCAGTTTCACCTCGATTCTAGATAACTCCTCCAATAACGCTTTTCCGTCGGGATACTGATTTCCATAAGTCGCAATCAGGTCGTCGATCATGCGTCGCGCTGACTCAACCGTATTTACTGGAATTTTGCCGTTATCAGGGTGAGGTACAGAATGTGTTTCCTGCGTCCAGCTGTATGATGATGTCATTAAGAACATCAAAAATGCTACAAAAATGGTTTTTACACACCTTTTCATAATTGCCTCTTTTAAGGTTGGAATAGGCAGAACGCATTATACGTCATGCCATTATACGAAATAAAAATAATGGTTAATATAAATAATCCGGCAATAATCCCGGAAAATAAATACTGGAAAAACATAATTTCATCGTTAAATAACCCGTAAAGCATTTTTCTACAGGGAATGAAACCATATTTTCTTTTTTTTTATTGTGGCATATTCAAGAAATTTGTCAATACGACTTCATAAAATTTTGATACTTTTGCGCAAAAAGATAATTTATTTTGCGCAAAAGTGAATTGTTGAATTAAATATGTGGATTAAAATTCAAAAAATTTACCTAATTGGAGAGAAATTTTGTACTTAAGTAGTCACTGATTGACTGGAAGACGACGCGTCTGTGTCGCAGAAGTGGCGGAAAATATGAATTTTTTAGCATAAAAAGTTTCCAAGAATCACCGATTTTAGCCTAAAATCGATATTTTAGCATGTTTCATTGCGACGAGAGGCATGTTATCTCACAAGAGTATGAGTTATCAACATTTATTTTAGTATCCATTGAATGATAAAATCTCGGGAATTTAAAGAGACCGTAATGAAAGAACTGAACGCTCCCTAATTCAGAATCTCCCAGACGTTCCATTATGGGGCTATCATCGGATATGTTGCTCACGAATTGTAAAACTTCCTGTGGATTAAGATCTATTCTAGGATTTATAACTTACTTTTTTCTGTTTTTTTGTTTTTTTCGGGAATTTTTTCTATTGGGTACTTGACATGAGAAAATGTTTTCATTAAAATGGAAAGGTTATGGTGATTTCTGTTCCGAATGTGGAACGGAGAACGTTCAGGGCAAAAAATTTTTTGTGTTTTTCTATTTACTTTCCTTAAGGAGACTTTATTTATGGCCAGTAGTTTTAAAACGATGACCCGCCGAGATCTGTTGAGAAGTTCGTTGGCGCTGGCTGGTTGTGCCCTGATTCCGGGCGTGGCACTTGGAAAAGATGGTGCTACTGCTGCGAATGAGCGTGTTACCATGGCGCTCATCGGGTGTGGTAGTCAGGGACGCGGGGATATGTGGAATTTCCTCACTTTCAATGATTTTCAGGTGATTGCTGCCTGTGACGTGGTCCGCGACCATTTTTTGGAAGCGAAACGCATGATTGATGGTCGCTATGGGAATAACGACTGCTTCACGACTTATGATTATCGCGACATTGCGAACCGTGATGATATTGATACCGTTTTGATTGGAACTCCTGACCACTGGCATGAAAACATCTCGATTTACTGCATGAAACACGGAAAGGATGTATATTGCGAAAAGCCTGAAACGTTGACCATTATGGCCGGAAAACGGATGCGGGCCGCTGTGAGCCGTTATAATCGCGTTTTTTCTGGTGGTTCGCAGCGTGTCTGGCAGGACTATAATCCGTATCATAAACTCGTGCGTGGCGGTGTTCTAGGGGAAGTGAAGGAAGCATGGGCGAATGTTGGCGGTCCGTCCAGTGATTTTGATCTGCCCGCGATGGAGACTCCTGAAGGTGTGGATTGGGACCGTTGGTGTGGACCGACGGAGTGGCACGCCTTCCACCCGAATCTTATTAACGGTGGTTTCCGTCCGTATCGGGATTACTCTGGTGGTGGAACGACTGACTGGGGGTGCCATGCTTTTGGTGGGTGCATGTTCGCGCTTGGTTTACAGGATACGGGACCAGTCGAAATTATCCCACCGGGACCGGACCACCCGAATCTTACGTTGGTTTTCGAGAATGGTGCAAGAATCTATCATGGTGGTGGCTGGGATGGCGTTATCAACTTCCGTGGCACGGAAGGTGACGTTTCTGAAAAAGACATTCGCGATGGAAAATATCAGATTCCTAATATTTATATTCCGCATTATCACGGAGGCGCGGGGAGTATTTATCGTGATTTCGCGAACTGTGTCCGCACACGTGAAAAGCCGTTCCGTAGTATTGAGCGCGCTCACCGTACGGCAACTGTCGCCCACCTCGCGAACATCGCGCATTGGCTGAAACGTACGATTCATTGGGATCCGGTGAAAGAAGAAATCATCGGCGACCCGGAAGCCTCACTCTGGATGGATCGTGCCAAACGAGCTCCGTATAATATTTAATTTATGACATAGTGGCTCGAATTGAATATTTAGGGTTTTCAAAACAATAAAAATTAAAATAGGAATCAAAAATGAAAGCTATATATACATTTATATTACTCGCCGCACTTGCTCCACTTGCCGTTTTGGCGCAGAGTGCTCCTGCCCCGACAGTCGCCGATTTGGAAGCGCAGATGACGGACACAGACGTGCATGTCGCGCAGGCTGCCCGAATGAAACTGGAACGTATTCCCGGTGCGGAAGCGGAAGCCGCTCTGATTCGCGCTCTGGATAAAACGACTGGGAACGAGCTGGCGGGTGTCGTTGCGTCGCTCGGTAATCGTGGCGTTTCTTCCGTTACTGCGAAAATCATTCCGTTGACAAAAAACTCCGATTCTGCCATTGCGATTTCCGCAGTTCTGGCTCTTGGAAACCTCGGCGCGGTGGATGCGTTGGATACCCTTCAGGGAGATTTGAATGATAAGGTACTTCGTCCGCACGTGTTGGAAGCGGTTGCGATGATTGGGGAAAAGTCGGTTCAGTCCGGAAAACTTGACGCCGCGCGGAAAGCGTATGGAATGTTGATTGCCGACAAAAATGACGAAGCGTACTGGATTGGTGTTCGCGGTTTTCTCCGTTTCGACTCGGGTAAAGTTCTCGGCGACTTGGAAAAACTTGTCGCTGGTGAAGATGAAACCGCTGCAAGACGCGTGATTTCCCTGATTTACGACGTGAACGACAGCGCGTTTCTCGTGAAAATGGCGGACCTCTGCGCGTCGCTCCCGGCAGAACGTCAGGTTTACATGCTCGAAATGTTCTACATTAATCCGAATACCGTGGTTCTCCCCGGCGTGAAAAAGACGCTGGAATCCGCGACGGAACCGGCAGTGGTTATTGCTGGTGTGACGGCACTCGGAAAAATCGGAAATACGGAAGACTGGCCGACGATTCTCAAGATGCTGGATACGGATAACGCGGACGTTCAGCGTGCGGCGGAAGCGGCTCTCGCATCGCTGAATGTAGCGGATTTACAGCAGATTCTGCTCAATACCGTCGCGAATAATAACGCTTCAGTAGAGCTTCGCGCTTCTGCAATTCGTCTGCTCACGCTCCGTGTGAAAGATAATGTCGCTCCGCTTTTTGAAACGCTGGAAAAACTGTACAAGTCCGACGCCGTGGATTCTCTCCGTCTTGCTGCGCTCGATGGAATGACGATTATTGCCGCGCATCTCGAAAATCCGGGAGCTACTTATAAACGGATGATTGTAGAAGCGAAAGATGTTGACACTCAGAAACGTATTTTGAGTTCCATGTCGAAAAACTGGGCGACGTTTGAGGGAATTGACCTCGCGTTCGAGATTATGCGCTCAATGGATGAAATTCGTCCGAACGCCGGATTGGCAGTGGTCCACATCGCGAATCATCTCCGTACTTCCGACCTTGATCGAGCGGCCGAGATTTTAGAAACGGTTGTTTCCGAGGTGAAACATGCAGACGTGGAAAAACGCGGACGTGCCGTTCTCGCCGAGATTAATAAGTTCCAGGGATTCATTCAGAAATGGGCGTTTAACGGACCTTATCAGCGTGAAGGTATGGATGGTCCTGCGCTTCATGACACTCCGTTCGGTCCTGAAAAGGCAGATGGAACGATTGATATGAGTCTTGTTATGTGGCGTCCGTTGAACCGTGGCTCGAAAGAGTGGCTCTGGGATTTGGAATCTGGAATTCAGCGTCTGGATAATGGTACTGCGTATGTCCGCACGTACGCGATTGCGCCGGCTGACATGGAGGTTCTCCTTTATGGCGGCGTGGACGACGGAATGAAAATCTGGGTCAACGGTGAGCAGGTTGGTAATGTCTATACTAATGCTCCGCCATCTGCCGGACAGTGTAAGGTTCCTGCGAAACTGCACGCTGGCTTGAATGAAATTATGGTAAAAGTTTCGGATAGTGGAGGTGAATGGATGTTCGGCCTCCGAGTCTGTACACCTAAATTGGAATCGATCGACGGATTGAAATTCCAGCGTGAAAAATAAACCTGATTAACTTGGATTTATTCAATCACTGGTACCTGAAACAGATGTTAAAATAAAAAGTGGCAAGGATGCGCTCCCTGCCGCTTTTTGTTTTTGACTCTTAATCATTCTTACTTTTATTTTTGATTCACAATCATTCTTCCGCTGTTTCCAGCATTTTTTCGTTAAATCGGACGCTGACGACAGAGTGTTTATTCGCGTCGTTCGTGTATTTAATGTATGTCAACGCGACAATTGTTCCATCAGCCAGTCGGTAAATTCCAGGATAACCGCAGTCTGGTTTCCAGCTTGCGTAGCTGTGAAGGAGTTTAATACGGCACTGACCAGGTTTTCCGTTTTTTATGTCGTCATAAGTACCGACCCACGCAACGAAATCACCGCGTGTCGGGCTGTTGGGGGCTTGGTCACGGAACGCAATAACGATTCGTCCATTACCAGTGTAAAGTCCCATGTGGCGGTCACCGGTCAAGCTCCAGCATGTATCGGTCGCCGGTGTCCAGTTTTCGCCCTTATCGGAGCTGAACATCACAAGTGAGTGCCCCCGGTGCGTGTTTTCACGCATTAAACAGCAGATTTCTTTCTGGTCGGGAGACCAAAA
>JAUNAI010000178.1 GCA_030527705.1 Planctomycetia bacterium
ATAAAACCCATGTCTGAACCCGATCCAATTACGGATATCAACTAACTAACCATAACCTAATATACGATATGATACATCGACTTTCCTAAATTGCAAGTATTTTTCTGTAAAAAAACTGAAATTTCTTGAAAAAAGAGAAAATTAGAGGTAAAAAACCTTTAAAGCCTCACTCCTGTAGGGTGGTGGAGTTTTTTTCTTAGGATAAACCACCGCCCCACACTGTTTAAAGAGGGAGGCTGTGAGGGGGGGATATTCTGGGAATTTCTAATTAGAATCCGTATAATATGCGTTTTTATAAATATTTTCAGAAATTTTGGAAAAAATCTGAAAAAAACAGGGAAAAGTATTTGACTTTTTTTGTGAAATCGTTTAATCTATAGAGTTATAGAAAAATCTGTGAGTTTTTGTCGCGGATTAAGATTAAGATAAAAATGAAAAACCTGACCGTTTTGTAGATAGTATTATAGTATGAGCAGAAATCGTTTTGTGTATCTTTCGATTTTGAGAGCCGTGTTGTATGTTTTCGTGTTGTGTGTATTTTCTGGAACGCTCTGGGCGGAAGAGGAAAAAAATGATGCAACGCAGGAATATGAAGTCCGAGATATTCATCTGACGGCAACAGAAACGCTTGAGTTACCGCCGGAGGTCGCGGAACATGCGCTCTCGGTCTCTGGGAAGTATCAGAAAACGGTGGCGGACGTGGTGGAAAAACGTGCAAGACTGGAGTTTCTGACGAAAGAAAACGCTTTTCTGGCAGAGGCGGGCGCGGAGAAAGGGAGTTATGCCCGATTTTTGACGCAATTACGAGGCGTGAACGACGCAGATGTCGGAGAATACGCACCGGTCTTAATGCAGGTCTTGCAGGATGGGACAGCTCCGGCGGTCGAGACGCTCTCCGGGATACGCTCTGGACTGGAAACGGAGACGGAAAAGGCACGGGATACGTGGAAAGAGGTACATGATACGCTCGTTCAGCGAGAGTTTTTGCTCTTTGACTTGGAATCGAATCGGCATATCGTCACGCAGCTTGCGTCGATGTTCAGCATGGATAAACGGTGGTTCTGGTTACTCGGAGTTATTGCGTTTGGTGCGCTTGTTTTCGCAGTCTGGCATGAGCGGAGACACGAAATTCGTCGATGGCTGAATGGGGGACGTGCACGACAGATGAAGTTGGCGCAAGTTCTGACGATCTGTTTCACTCTGATGGTCGCGATGACGCTCATTTCGTTCCTGATGGGAGAAACGATTTATCGCGCGATGTTAGATATGACATTCTCTACGAGCGCTCCACAGGCGGTTTACGCACAACTCGAGAAGGAAATGAAAACGGAGATTCAGGGACTTGACGCGAAGATTTCCGACGCGCTTGCGGAACAGAAGAAAATGCAGAACGCGTGGAAAGACGCGGCAGGAATGGAACTGGACGACACGGAAGGTTTCATGGAATCGTGGAAGGTCTGGCGTGCGGAAGTGTGTGAAATCGCGGTTTTGAGCCTGATTGCGCAGGAAATGGATAAGCAGATTCGAGCGGATTCGGAGAAGTTACAGGAAGTTGATGGTCGAATGGGGGGACTCTCTGGAGATACGCTCTTTTTCTTGAGGGTAAAACACCTCGTGCGGTTCCTGCTCGGTATGTTTCTAGGAATCGCGACATTTATGGGAATCGCCTGTTTCTGGGCGGAAGTACACGCGCGACTGAATCGGACATGTAATATATGTCCTCACTGTCTCTCAGTAAATACGCTCCAGCCATGTGATGATAATGGAATTCAGATGCCGGCCGGGTCGAAGAGTCGGCAGGTTCTGTGTACGAAAGTGGTTCAGGAGACGCCGTATGAGATATGTGGATACCGATTCGAGAATATATATCGGTCACTAACGAAATTGTCGTTCCCGACGCTGGGGATTCCGCAGGTGGGGAAGACGCACTGGCTGACGATGTTGTACTGGGAGATTCAGAATCGGTATTATCCGAAACTCGGTTTTTCGTGCGTTCCGTCGAGCGTTACGGAGGAAATGGACCGACGAGTGGAAGAAATTATGAATTACCGGATTGGGACTGCGGCGACACAGCGTGATAGCATTCCGCTCCCGCTCATGCTTCGGTATCGGGATAAAGACCCGCTCGGACAGTCGGAGATTATGGCGAATATTTTTGATTATTCGGGCGAAATCACAACGGACGCGGCAAGTGACGACTACCGTCGGGAACGCGCGCTGAAGAGCGAGGGGTTTTTATTCTTCCTTGACCCAACATTTCCGTGGCAGCCGCAGGCGGAAGCGCTGAAACGGTTTCGACGTGACTTGAAGTCGATTAAGGGACTGCGTGGAAAAGAATCGTTGCACCTGCCGATAGCGGTGTGTCTGACGAAAATTGACCTTTTGCCGTTGGTGAAGGCACTGGGGAATGACGCGGAAATGGAAGCGATTCGGTTTTATGAGGAACTGGGACGGATTGACCCGACCGGGACAGCGATGAACCGGAACGTGTTTGACCAGCGAAGCATATTAACAGATGAGCTACGGAAGAAGATTTGGCCTGACTGGGATATGGAAGCGCAGATAAATGACTTGTTCGGTGGTCGGTATAAGTTTTTCCCGCTCTCTCCGGTGGGGCTAGATGGTGTAGGAGAAGCGGACTTGCGATTAAGAACGATTGCGCCGTTCGGACTGGTGGAACCGTTGGTGTGGTTGCTGGAAATGAGTGGGTATCCGACGCTGACGAAAAAGTAAGAAACTCTGAGTGTAGGGTGGTGATATATTATTTCCTAAGAGAATAATATATCATCACCACCACCTACACTCCCCTACACGAACGATTTAATATTATAAGGTATATAAGAAGGTATAAAATATGGCGTGGCCGTTAGCTTCACATTTTAGCACGATGCTTCAGACACCGAGGGTGGCGTTTCGGGATTCGGAATTGAAGGGCGCGACGATATTACGGAACTCGCAGGGGCAACCGAAACCGTGGTCGGGAGCATTCGCAGTGGTTTATAAAGCAACTCTCGAGAATGGGGAACATCGAGCGTTGCGTGTGTTTTCGTCGGAATCTCCGGAACGTCGGGAACGTTATGAGCTGACAAGTCAGTACATGGCGACGCACCCAGTTCGGTGTATGGTGAATTTTGAGTATCGTGAATCGGCAATTCGGTCGACTGACGGACGGTGGTATCCTCTGGTGATTATGGACTGGGTGGAGGGAAGTACGCTGTTTCAGTGGGTTGACGCACAGTATCGGTCGGGGAATGCACGGGCAATTCGACTTGCGGCGGACGTGTGGGCGAAAGTGGTTCGCGAGGTAGAAGAAGCTGGCGTGGCGCACGGGGATTATCAGCAGGCGAATATTCTGGTGACGGCGAACGGTCAGATGAAGCTGGTGGATTATGACTGTATGTGTGTTCCCGCGTTGGTGGGTCGGCGTAATTTGGAGATTGGCGTCGAGCCGTACCAGCACCCGGAGAGGGATGGCCAGACGGCATTGTCGGGGACGTTGGACAGGTTTTCTGCGTTGATGATTTATCTTGCGCTCCGAGCGATTGCAGCAGATATTACGATGTGGGACACGTTCGTGTTACAGCCGTCGTATGATAAGCTGATGTTCCGAAAGGAGGATATTCAGAGTCCGCAGGAGAGTCCGTTGATTGGTGCATTGCGACGCTCGCCAGATGAGGAAGTGCGGGAGTTTACGGAGATTCTGTTACGTTGTGCACATCGGCCGATAAGTGAAGTACCAGCGTTAGCGACGTTAATTAGTCCGATTCGGCGTGTGATTCCTCTTTTACGTGCGGAAGCATGGGCAGACGCGGTTTCGATGTTGCAGGAGTTGAAGATTACGGAGATTCCTGATGATCTGAAGGAGCTGGTAGAGCGTGCGTATGAGGAATCGTGGAAAGAACGTGCGTGGAAGGATTATCAGAATTTGCCGAAAGAGGTGAATGAGCGTGCAGACCGGATGGTGGCACGAGTGTGTAATGATAAGTTTCTGGAACAGTTTCCCGTTCCGCCAGATACAAAAGAACAGTTGTTGGCGGCACGGGCACGTGTGGTCATTTTAGACCGACTTGCGCAGATGATAACGTTCGCGAAGCAGACGGTGAATCTTTCGGGAGAGCGTTCGATTGCGTCGATTGGGGAGCAACTTCCTGCGGATTATGTGTATGGAAACCGTGCGCGAGTTCAGCAGGCACAGAAAACGGTGGCGGTCGTGGATGGGCTGATTCAGCAGTTGGAAGCGGTGGAACCGAACGAGATTCTGATTGCGGAAGCGTGGGGGACGGTGAAGAAGAATCGTTTACAGACGCTGTTGAAGGATGAACAGAGAATCCGTGCGGATTTAGCGTCCCTGCGTGCGCCACGGATTAAGGTTTTGGAGAGTTTCCGGAAGACGACACCGTTAGACCAGCTGGATAGGCAGATTCTGTCACTGTGGGACGTGAAGCTGTTTGAGGGGTGTGGTCAGGTTCGGAAGTACGAGAAATTGTACGATATAGCGTTACGCCGACGTGTGAAACTGGAGATGTTGCAGGAAGCATTGGACGTGAACGACATGCCGACGGTGTTGGCGTTGTTGGAAGACGCGATGTTGAAGCATTATCCGTTCTCGGGAGAACTGATGACGCAGATTAAGACGAAACGGGAACAGTGGACGCACTCTCAAGGTATGATTGGCGCGATGGAAGCGAATAACGCGGAAGAATTCTTGAAGCAGTTTGACGCGAATGCGTTACTCCGTGACCCAGAAGCGTATCAGGAAGTTTTTCCGGTAATGGAAAGCTGGATTGTGAATCTAGTTTTGCCGTTGCGGACGATTGGGTTAAGACCGGTCTTCGGACGTGCGAGTGTTCTGACGGAAGATGATGGGACGGTGAGCGTGCGCTGGACTTGGATGCACCCAAGATTTGGAAATTCGTGTGTTTTGGGCGTTTTCGGTGGGAATTTGCTGGAGACGGACCGACCGGAGGATGTTGCACTGGCATTCCAGAAGGAGATTACACGAGGCGAATGGGAGAAAGGTGGGAGTTTCTTCAGCCTGAAACCGGACGTGTCGTGGAATGGAATGAAAGTGATTGTTTGGGGTGTCGTGGACACTGGATTTAAACGGTTTTACACGGAGCCACTGGTGTTAGGGACGCTGGAAGTGAAACGGAAATCGTGGTTTGGGTGGAAGAAGTAGTGTGAGCCATCCCTAAAAGGGGGTGTAGGTGGTGGTGATATATTATTTCCCTAGCAAAATAATATATCACCACCACCCCCCAACGTGGGGGAGGCTTTAAGATAAAGGACGTACAAAATGATTCATCAATTTTATTTCACCCACTGTACCTACGCAACCTCGGCTTTGGAACGGAAAAGCGGGGAGGTCGCGCCACACCCGTTGGGGTATAGCGTCCGAGCGGGGTCTGTGCAGGGAAGTGCTCTGCGTGAGATTTTCCGTCGGTTGGAGCGGTACGTTTATTACTATCTCCCCTCGGATACGCCGGGAAATGAGAAGGAAAGCCTGAATGCGACGACTGCGCCTGTGCGACTGATTTTTCTTCCGGATACCGACTGCGGAGCGGTGTTGATGAATCTGTGTTACCGTGCGAAAGATACGGCTGGGCGTGTTGGGTCGTACTTTGGTCACGCTCTTGCGGGGAATGCGGACGCGCTGGAGAAATTGGGTGGGAGTACTGGGAAAGTCCGGAAAAATGAGGAATCGGGGAAGTCGGCGTTCAATGCGGTGACGGCGTTGCAGTTATGGGGTGCGTCGAACTGGGTGTGTGAGGACGCGGATTGGTTTCCTCATGATTTGTCGGCTTTCGAGTCGCTTGCGGACGTTCTTGGGAATGCGTCACCGGCGGTGGACGAGAAGGTGTTACACTCTTTCTTGACTACGGAACCGGGCGGAGCGTTTCATGACCCACGAAATGTGATTCCCCAGCGGTGGCGGAAGATGCTCGTTTCTGAACGGCAGCACTACTTTAAGACGGCACTTTACGGGTTCCTATCCACGTATGATACGGCGGGTGAGACGCTTTTACTTGCGGTGGAACCGTCCGTGGCGGCGTTGATGTTTTATGGTGTGTGTCTGTTTTTCCCGCAGACGATAACGCGGAGTGTGAGTTTTTCGACGTTTGAACCGTTGCCGGATAGGTTGTTTACGAAGATGGCAGCGACAACGTTCATGGAACCGACACAGAGTGACCTGAATGAGGCGGTGTATCACGGAAGGTCTTTCGTGCTGAACACGTGGAACGGACGGACGTCGAATTTCAAGCCGGAAGTGTTGACGGAATCGTATGTGTCGCATGTGTGGAAACAGTTCCTTGCGGGTGGGATTCCGCAGGTGTCGGCGTTCTGTAGGACGTTTAGTTCGGTCGGTGTGACCGCGATGTCCGACCTGAAAGCGATGATGGACGTGGAGAATGTTTATCATCAGATTATGGCGGACGAGGAGGCAGAGGGGGAGAAGGGAAAAGGGAAGAAACCGTTACCGACGGCGTTTCGAGAGTTGCCAATTTCGGGGAGCCGGATGGCGGTGACGTTACTGAAACGGCGATTGGCAGACGGTGTGGCGAAAATCATGGCGTTACCGCTCCCGGAGGCGGAGAAAAGGTTGTCGCGGCTGATAGGGACACCGGGACAGTTGCTGTTTTTAGAGCTTCTGGGAAAAGGGGGAAACCTGACGGAAGTTCAGGGGGCGGTTCGGTTCCTGACGGAGAATTTACCGGAGAAGTACGTCGGAAAATGGTTGAAACAGTCGTCGGCTGGTGACGATTATAAGGCACAGATTCTGGAACGGTGGTTGACGCAGACACGGACGCTCCCGGTGAAGTGTGATTTTCTGTGGTCGCTGACGATGGAGGCGATTTCTGCAGGAACGCGAGACGCGCTGGAGGGTGTGGTTCCTCCGTCACCGAATGCGGGCGTGTTGCCGATGGTGTTCGCGAAACAGTCACCGAAAGTGCTGATGGAGTGTTTCCAGAGTCCGGCAGTTGAGCCATTCCAGAAGGAAATGGTGTTGGCGTATACGTGGGGTGTGTCCCAGCTCGTGGAGCGTCACGGTGCGTTGAATGAGGCGGTTCAGAAGGTGAGACAGAATCTGGATAAGTTCATTCAGCAGGTGCCGGAGTACCATTTCGGGCAGATTTATTATACGTACGGGAATTGGTTTTTCCTAAATTATCCGGGCGACTCGATGTTTTTAGGGGAGAAGTTTACGTGTCTGGAGAGTGATATTTTCAGGAAGCCGGAGGAAATCGGTGCGAAACTGAAAATATTGTTCGACATTCAGGACATTCTTCCGGAAGGGATTACTCCGCGTGTACGGAGATGGTCGACGCTTCAGAAAGCGATGCTCCCGGTGACGACTTTTCAGGCACAACCCGGGCGGAAAATCCAGTCACGGGCACTTGACCAAGCGTGTGAGACGCTGGCGCAGAAAGCGTATGACGTTTTTGATGATGTGCGACTTTTAGCGTTATGTGGCGGAGCGGAAGGGAAAGATTCAGCAGGAAATACCGGACAGGTGGAATATGAGCGAATTGGGAAAATTAGCAACGCACAGCGGAATCGGCTGGTGGAGCGACAGTTGCAGTTACTCGCGACGCTCTGTAAACAGTGGTATAACGTGGAACTGTTGCCGACGGGGAATCGGACGCATGAGTTGATGCAGAAGAAATTGAAGTATTATCTCCAGACGCGAAACTGGAATAACGCGAAAATCAGTGCTTTAGGGAAGCGTGCGTATATCCTGATGGCGCTCGGCGGCGTGGGAATCGGATTAGTGATACTCTTGGTCTGCCTCCTCCTGATGATGGGCAACGGCGGAACTGGCGGAAACGCTGGTGACAGAAACGGTACGGATTCTGGAAACACGGCAGGTCCGTTGGTGGTTTCGGAAGACGGGACGTTGGTCGCGGACGATGAAGAGGAGGATAATTCTTCCAGTAAGAAGAATAAAAAGAAGAAAAAGGACGGAAAGTCGGATAAAAAAGGTAAGAAATCGGGAAAATCCGGAAAATCAGGGAATGTGGACGCGGATTCGGGTGAGTCGGAGGATTTAGACGATTCAGAAATGGAAGATGAGGCTGATT
>JAUNAI010000512.1 GCA_030527705.1 Planctomycetia bacterium
AACGGGAAGTTCTTCCAGTCGGCGCATCCCTGCTCCCGGTGTCCAGTTTGCGTGTTTTCCGGAAGTCGTCTTAATCGCGTAATAGCCTGACTGACGGACAGCGGAAAGAAACTCGAAACCGGCCATGTTAAACCAGTCTGCATCTTCATTTCCTGTCTGAATTGGAACTTTTGCGTGAATGTCTATCCGAATCAGGCCAGTCTGTGGTTTTTTCAGCGTAATTTCCGCTACTGGTCCACGTTGCGTCACATCTTCCGGTATCTGTACGACAGCTACAGAATAATCTGCTGTATTAGATGGCAGTAACTCCGCGTTAGTTGGCAGTCGGAGACGGAGGGTATTAATGTCATTATTTTTCCGGAGGATTTTTAATCGTGCATCATACGTGACTGCATTCTTACCGATGACCGCCAGAATCAGTCCTTCCGCCTCTAGAATGTCTGGCGTAGCTGTCTTTTCTTGTGGAGAAACACTCCATGAAAGCCACAATTCACCTCCCAGCCGAATCGCGGAAACGTAGGTCACGCCATTTTCTTCCGCTGATGTTTTTTTCGTGCTATCTGTCTCTTCTGCACTCCGATTCTGTACGAAATAGGGGGTGTCGAGTGTCGTTCCACCCGTCATGGAGACCGCGAGCCGTTCTGATTCATTCCGCGTCTGTGGAATTCTCAGCTTCATTTCCGACATGGTCGCGTATGGGAACTGGATTTTTAACTGATTTTCGCCCGTAAGTGAGTGTACGTATGGAACTAGAAACGTTAGCTCGACGGAATGAACCCCTTTTCTCGTAATCCATGCGGTAAAACCATTCTGCTCGGTAAATTCCACCCAGACTTCTCCCGGTCCATGATACGCGCGGTCCACCGGTATCTGCGTCCGTAATTCCTGCGCAATTCGTGAGTAAAATGCTCGGCGTGTATCCGATTCCATATTTTTTGGCATTTCCACCATGTCAGTCGTTGCAGTTGATTCTGATGGTGTGACCGTTTCCGGTTCCGCGCCCTGTTCATTCTGGACTTCCGGCGTTTTTTACGTTTCAGAGCCAGTTTCATTCTGGACTTCTGGCGTTTTTTCCGGTAACGTATCTGGCGTACGACTTAAAAGAATTCCTTCATTAAAGCGTAGTGGAACTGCGATTGGCGCATCGGTAAACGTTTCAATCTGAAATCGGACACGCATCTTTACAACGTTCGGCTCGACATCACCCTCCGCGAGTACCGAGTGAAAAATAAAATCTGGTAACGGTGCCTTTCCTTCCGCAGTTGCTGTTCCCGGTAATGTGCGTAATAAGTCGTCCATCAGTTCCAGCTGAATCCCCGGCACTGCGATTAAGTTTCCCGCACGGTTCATTAAATATACCGGCACACCCTCATTTTTCCCTGAAATTGGCATTCGGTTTTCGATTTTCAGCGTCGGCGGAGCAGGAGACGTCATCGGTGAGGCGACAGACTGAGTTGTCGGATGGACGGCTGTCATCGTTTCCTGAATAATCGGAGTAGGTTTCGGCGCGCTTGGAATAAACTCTGGTTCTGCCTGGTAGGCTGTTTTATTT
>JAUNAI010000015.1:0-11966 GCA_030527705.1 Planctomycetia bacterium
GACGCCATCCGCGACGCCATCCGTAACGCCACCACCGGTCATGCCGGATTTTATGGCTACCATGGCTTCATCGGTCACCTCACCAGTCGCTCCGGAATCTGAAACGCTTGCGAGTCTGGATTTTACGGCTCAGAAATCGGTCACAGAGAAGGAAAAAGTGTCAGAAAAACCGAAATTTAACCTTTTTGGCAAGACTTCTGTTTCCACGACGCCGCAGGTAACACCGCCAGCCACGCCAAGCGGAATACCGGACTTTAACACCTCCACGATACCGCAGGTAACACCGCCAGCCACGCCGAGTGGAATACCAGTGTCTCCGATTTCGCCGCCTGAGACACTGCGGAAATACGCGCCAATGACGGTGAAGGGAAAAGGTCTGACGGTCCGTACGAAAAACGGAAAAGGGACGAAATCCAAGAAAAATAGACTTGCGCTTCAATTACTCTTCGCAGCCATAATTGGTGGTAGCGTGGCGGTTTTCCTTCAGATGTCCGGATTTTTAGAGTCAAAAATAACACAACTCGTGAATCAACCGGATACCGACATAGCTTTTAACGCAGATGCTAGCACGAATCCATCTGGAACTTCGCTCGGAAATGGAGTTGGAAATCCATCAGGTAGTCCGCTCGGAACTGAAAACGGAAACAGTGTACAGAATCAGGCAGTAAATCAGGCGGAGCCAACTCAGACTCCGGATTTCGCGTCAATTCGACTCAATCTAGAGCAGATGAAATTGCGAGAAGCGCAGGCATTGGTGGACAGTGCGAGAGAAATGAATATGACACCGGAAGATAAAGCGCATCTACAGCGGTTATCCGACGCGGTTACGTTGGTGACGGAATTTGTGGAGGGAGTAAAACGCGATTTAGAACGTTATGAACCTCCGATGGAACTCTGTCAGGGAGAATTCGGACTGGTAGAAAGCTCGCCGGAACGCGTGGTTATCCGAATTGGTGGTCAGAATGTCCATTTCAGCATGAAAGACCCAATAAAAGGAGGAAATAACCTTTATGAGATTATGTATCGGCATCATGCTCTGAAAGCGATTCCAGTAGGTAATCTGAAGCCGACACTGGAATACTCAGCATTTCTCCTCGTCTCGCCGTACGGTGACCGACAGGCGACACGTCAGAAAGTCGTGGAACTTCTGAAACTTGTAGAAGAAAAGGGGAGTCCAGCGAATCGAGAAATGGCACAGGGCCTAAAGGCGGAATTTCAGTTATAACGATTCATTTCCATTTTGGGAGAATTGTAGTTGAATCATGGCTAAAACGAAAAAATCCACCACGTCCCTCCCTCTCGCCGACCGCCTCCAGTCCGCACTGGTCCCGGAAGAGAAACAGCCGTACGAAATTCCGAAAAACTGGGCGTGGGTGAAGTTAGGGGGTGTCTGTAACTTCGAGCGTGGAATTACTTTTCCAGCCACCGCAAAATCGAAAGAAATGAAAGACGGTCTTATTCCGTGTCTCCGGACGGCCAATGTCCAAGAAGAACTCGATATAAGCGACTTTATTTATGTAGACCGTTCTTACATGAAAGAAAATCCGAATAAGTTGACGCGTGTTGAGGATATTATTATGTCGTCAGCGAACTCGCGAGAACTTGTGGGAAAAGTTTCTTATGTAAAAAACTTACCATGTGAAATGACTTTCGGTGGATTCCTTCTCACAATCCGCGCCAATAGGAATATTTTGAGTAAATACCTATTTTTCATGCTTAGAAATGAGTTTCTAGCAGGACATTTCATGCAGGAATCCACTCAGACTACGAACATCGCCAACATTAATACGACTATTTTAGGAAGTTATCCATTTCCATTTCCGCCACTCGCGGAGCAGGAAAGAATCGTCGCGCGGTTAGAGAGTTTACTGGGAAAACTGGACGAGGTGAAGGAAAGAGTTCAGAACTCGCTGGAGAGTTTTAAACTCCGGAAAGCGTCGGTTTTACATAAGGCGTTTCATGGTGAATTGACGGAAAAATGGCGAGAAAAAAAGGATATTCCTTTCTCAACATGGAAAAATTCCACCATCGGCCAGGTTATTCAGGTCCACTCCGGCAAGAACCTGACATCAAAACAGATGATTACGGAAGGAAAAATCCCCGTTTATGGTGGAAACGGAATTACCGGTTATCATAATGAATCGAATGTTCCCGTTGGTACTGTGGTCATTGGCCGAGTCGGTTTTTATTGTGGGTCCGTTCATTATATTTCCGAGCCTGCATGGGTCACGGATAACGCACTCGTGGTCTCGTTTTCAGAAATGGACTTCCAGATCAGATACTTATATTTCGCGCTGTCTCATGCGAATTTACGTCAGAATAACAGTTCAACCGCCCAACCTGTTATTTCCGCAAGTAAAATCTCTTCCATTCCCATCACTATCCCCACACTCGCGGAGCAGGAGGAGATTGTGAGGCTTCTGGATCAGTTTTTCGAGCATGAAAATCAGGCTAAAACACAGCTAAAAACGGTACTGGAGAAAATCGAGTCGCTGAAAAAATCTATTCTCATGAAAGCGTTTCGCGGAAAACTCGGAACTCATAACCCGACGGACGAAAACGTAATTGAAACGCTAAAAAACATGATCTGAGAACAGAAAATCATGAGGACATCCAGAGAAAACAATAGTAATAATAGTAATAATAGTAATAATAAGAGAAAAATAAGATAATATAAGATAGGAAGAAAAAAAGAAGCAACGCAGAAAACGTCGCTTCTCTAAATATTTTCAAGAACCTAAACTCCACAACTTCCGATGATAGACACCATGACTTCTAACAACGGAGAAAACTGGAATTATTTCCGAATCCACACATTCCGGAACTGGACCGGGCAACCATGCCCCGAGAAGGAAATCGTACCAGTTTTACGTCCATTAAATGGTGTCGGAAGCGTTCCGTGACCGGTGCCACCGTAAATGATGCTATTATCCTGAACCATCACGCCATTCAACAGCACCGTAACACGGGCAGGTTCCACTTCTTTCCCATTTTCGTCATAGATCGGCGCTTTAAAGAACATGTCGTACGTGTTCCAGTTTCCCGGCGGAATGCAAGCGTTCACGCGCGGCGGAGTCTGACCGTAAATCGCGCCACACAGACCATCCGGGTAGGAATTCTGCGTATAATTATCGAAAATCTGAATCTCGACGTTACTGAAAATCAACACGCCGTTATTCCCACGGTCACCCCAGCCACCCTGAAAATCTTTCGGGGAACGGAACTCGAGATGAAGCTGGAAATCACCGAATTCTTCTTTCGTGGTAATCGCGCCTGTCGTGCATTCCAGAAGACCGTCGTCAGTAATTTTCCACTGTGTCGGACGCCACTGGTCGAGATTCTTTCCGTCGAACAGAATTGTCGCATCCGGCGGAGCAATCGCGAACTGGATATTTTCGGGGTTTACCTGTACTTTTTCCGGAATCGGTCGGCGAATGTCATGAACGACGTACTCGCTCCACCATTGCTTCGGATTCTCCTCGTACCCGACGCGCCCATCTTCCGCAAAAATAAGCCCGGCCGCGGACGCCGTTCCGAGCAACATAAAATTCAGCGCAATACCCAGCGCACCGATAATAAAAGATTTTTTCATAATTTTCTCCTTTAGGTAGGTTCATAATATAGGAAATTGTGTATTTTGTGTGAATCCATACTGGGAACACGGACGTCCTCGTCCGCAGAAAGTACGTTAACCCCTAAACACTGGGCTTTTACGCAATTTAATGCGGACGAGAACGTCCGCGTACCCAGTTTTAACGCAGTCTCTTTCCGAGATATATGAAATACTTAGGCTAAAAGGGAGGCTATAGCGACGTGAAACGCCTCACCTCCCAGTCGCTATTTTCATCACTTCCGTTTTTTCTGGTTCTTATTCTTCCCTTTCACTGCGTTTTTAGCGGATTTTTTCGCGCTCTTTTTCGGCGGAATCTCCGGGAGCGGCTCATCTTCATACACGAAAACACTTCCGCACGTGTTTCGGAACGTCTCGTCGGAAAGGTCGAATTCCTCTTCTTCCTCGAAATCCGCCTCGAAATTGTCCTCAAATTCCGCGTCTTCGTCCACGAAATCGGCATCGAAAGCCAATTCTTCCTCCGTTGACGTCGCAAAATCTGCAAGAAATTCCTCGTTGCCGTCCTGTTTCAAAAGTTCCTGATCTTCCGCGTTTAACGTAGCCAACTCGCTCTGAATCTTGTTCGCATAGTATTCCTGCGCAGCACTCCATTCTTCCAGCTCACGCTGACGTGCTTCCGCTTCCGCCGCACGTTCCGCCTGTCGGGTTGTCTCCTTCAGTTTCACGTCGATGTCATCACGCGTATCATCTTTTTCGCGCTTCCGGAAGTACAACTTAATCGGCACTTCCCCATAATCCAGCTGGTCGCGCAACACGCTCAGCAGGTATCGGCGATACGTCGGCGGGAACATATCCGGATTATTACAGAACAACACAATCGTCGGTGGGAGCGTCCCAACCTGCGTTGCATAATAGATTTTCGGACGACTCAGACGGTAGAGCGGCGGCGGATTATATGTAATCGCCGCGCGGACAAGCCGATTCAGCCGACTGGTAGAGACTCGGCATGTCGCCTGCTTATACAGCATCATCGCGTGGTTCAGAAGCAGTCTCACGTTCTTCCCCGTCTGTCCGGTAATGAACGCAATCGGCACATGCCACATCGTCGGGAACGTGTCTCGGAGATAATCCGCCCACACCTGCGTCGTCATGTGCTCGCGCATTAAGTCCCATTTATTCACCACAAAAATGCACGGCTTATTCTGCTCCATAATGTATCCAACGAGCTGTTTATCCACCTTGCTGATCTGCGCAGAACAGTCGAAAAACATGAGCGTCACGTCCGCGAAACGGATACTACGCTGAGCACGATGCGTGCCATAATAGTCGATATTCGTCTTCACACTTACACGGCGACGGAAACCAGGCGTGTCGACCGCGATGAACGATTTACCGTCCAGCTCGAACTTAACATTCACACTGTCGCGCGTCGTACCCGCCACATTCGACACAATCATGCGCGGAAACTGAACCAGCGTGTTCACGAACGTACTTTTTCCGGTATTTCGGCGACCGACGATAGCGATTTTCATCAATCCGTCGAGTGATTCCAGCGTTTCCACAACATGCTGAGACTTTTCGGGAAGTAACTCATGAATCCGTTCCAGAAGCTCCATTTTTCCGCGATTTTCTTTCGCGCTAACGGAAATCAAATCCCAGCCGAAAGAGAAAAAGTCATTCGCCAGATCCTGTAACCCGACATGGTCCGTCTTGTTCACAACACACAGAATTGGAATCTGTAACCGTCGAATTCGGTTCGCGACGTGCTCATCGAGCGACACAATTCCCTCTTTCGCGTCCACGACGAATAACACAACGTCAGCCATATCCACGGCCGTCTGAATCTGTCGCTCTACATCGTCGGTCAAGTTATCCGCGTCCAAAACTCCCATTCCACCGGTATCAATCAGGGTAAACTGAAAAGGATGTTCCGTTTCCGTCTTGTCCAACTCAATATCTACCGCCATCCAGTCGCGCGTCACGCCCGCCGTAGGGTCCACAATCGCCATGCGCCGACCGCACAGCCAGTTAAACAAGCTCGATTTTCCGACGTTTGGTCGACCCACAATTACTACTTTTGGAAGAGTCATTCTTTTCTTTCTTTTTCTAAATGGTTATTCTTTACGTACCTTATCGTCATTAAATTTCGCTAGTTTTTGATTTTCTCATCTCCTGTAATCTTTACAGATTTTCGACAAATTCTTCTAGAGTTTTAGCGCAAGTCGCTTTATCAAAATATTTTTGCAACCTGTCACCATCCGTCATCTGGGAAATTTTATAAAAAATTTCCTCTGGCACCTGTTCTCCGAAACGGAGTTGTAGTATACGGTGAAGTACAGCTTTCCGCTCTTCTATTATTCCTTCTATCCGTCCTTCCTCTTTACCATACTCAATTTCCGCGCGATGGTCCATTTCCGCTTTGCGACGGAGACGCATCTGTTCACGTAATTGGTCGTCGCTCGTAAAAATCCGAAATTTTTCATACGTCGTATCTAATCCCGGAGTTCTCAATACCATATTTTCCATTTCAGCCTCCGTTTTTTGATTGGCGTTAAGTAAAAAATCTACCCAATTATACAGGCGTAAATCCTGCCGTCCCTCCAACGTTTCCTCTTTCAGCTGGGTCAGGTAATACTGCCACTTCCGTTCCGTCAGTTCCAATGTGTGAAACTGCAGAATGTCGGTCAGGCGAATCTTGGAATCCCGAATGTTCCGCAATTCAAATACGTTATGAAGCTCCGGAACGGTCGGGAAAAGTTCAAAACTCATCAACACAATGGAAATTACCTGATTTAGTGCCGAATAATCCATTCCTTCCTTAAGTTGCGACGTGTAAAGCTGGCTCGCGTAATACACCACGCGGTTCGGAAACGCTTTTTTATTGACGGTCTGCATCTCCACGTCATAAACACGTCCACTGGAATCCCGCGCTTTCAGGTCCACAACTGTCTGTTTATCTTCAAGAAAAGCCTGTAAATTAAACGGATTCTGAATTTCTACACTTGTCGCAAGTGGTTGGTTCATACTTTCCTGAATCGCGTTCAGAAAACCTAGTAAACCATTTTCGCTACCCTCCGAGGAAAAAATGTATTGAAACACAATATCCATCGTCGGCAAAATTTCAAAATCCAATTCCATAACGCTCCCTTTTCAGATGACCTCCCCTCTCCATCATTCCATTATAAATGAAAAACACTAAAAAGTCAAGTAACCCTCAACTTTTATTTCCGTATTTTTCGAGAGATCGTCAAAAGATAACGCAAAATGAAAAATTAAACCCGTAACGAAGCGACCGACGAGTGCGGATTCTCCATTACAGGCTCTATAAAACAAAAAATTCTACCTTATTAATCCACATTAATCCGCGACAATCTCGCAGTTCGGCAACGCTTCCCGAAGTTCCTGAGCCTTCTCGCTCGGAATCCGCGTGCCGGAAATGTCCAGTTTCTTCAGTTTCGTCAGCTTTTTCAGCGTGTCAACAGACCGTTCCGTGACCGTCGTTCCGGAAAGATTCAGGACGATTAAATTCTGTCCGAAATTGTCACAGCGACGAATGAAAAAGTCATTAAAACTCTTCATTTCCGACATATCCGCCGCGATAAGTTGCGGATGATTCAACAGTACCTCCGCATGAAACAACGTCAAGTCGATTTTCGCGAAATCCGCCGCAAAATCCCCCTTCTCTTTCGCCAGAATCGTAGCAAAATCTTGAGGCGACAGGAACCGAAAATCCCAATCGTTCGCGCAGTAAAACATCGGCGTCCCTTTCAACTCCGCAAATTCCGCGAAAAACGCATTGTCTTCCGCCTTCTTAACCTTCACCGATTCTTTCGGCTCCGGGAAACCTCTTCTCTCCATTTTTGGTGGCGTATTTCCCGGCGTCGACGGCATATTTCCCGGTGTCTGCGTTCCATTCATCGGGGACGGATTCATCGGCGGAATTCCCACTGGCGGAATACTTGCCGACGACCGAATCGACGCTTCAATTTTACAATTTGGCAACGCTTCTTGCAACTTTTTCACACCGTTCGCGCTGATTCCATCACAATAACGCAGGTCAACCCGTTCCAAATTCTTCAATTTCGCAATTGACAGCAAAGATTCATCCGTCAGGCGTATGCAACGAGTCACATTCAGCGTTTTCAGGGCACTCAATCCCTCTAACGCCTGTAAATCCATATCCGAAACGACCGTATTTCCGGAAATATCCAAAAACTCCAACTTTTCCAGATTCCGCAGATGCCAAATTCCTTTCGCAGAGTAATTCCCGCCGACCAACAACAACTCGCGCAAATTTTCGAGCTTCCCGATCTTCTCGCAAAGTTCCTCCGTCGCGACTTTTGCCGGAATCCGCAACACTTCCAGCTCCGTGAGTTCATCCAGAAAATCCAGTCCCTCCGCGCTCATGCTTCCGCTGTGAAGCCGTAACTCTCGCAGACGTTTCATCCCCGCAAAATACCGAAGTCCGTCGTCGGTCAGTCCGTTACTTCCCTTCATATTCAGAACGGTAATATTCTCCAAATTCTGAAAACATTCCACCTCGCGGTCCTCGACCCCATCCAACGTTAGACGCAAATCCTTCAATGACGCAATCTGTTCCAACGACGCAAAATGACTTGCTGCTCCCGGCGTCATCATACACAGGGTGATTTCCAACGATTCCAGATTCGGGAAAAACTTCAATAACGCCATACTTTCATCGCGCTCCACCACTTGATGCACCAAAAACGCAAACTGCGGCAACAACTGATGCGGCTTGTTCGGGTCGTTTTTCTCCTTCTGAATATATGCCATCTGCCGTGAAAATGGCGAGAAATGCGGCACAGATGGCGGCGCGGGCGGTGTTGGACGGTTCACCATCGGCACACCCGCACGTGGCGGACGAACTACCGTCGGACGGCGAAACGACGGACGATTCGACCGCGCTGTCGTCGCTTTTTGAATCAGAATCAACGGTGGTTGTGTCCAATCCAGCCTCAATCTCCGCAAATTCGGCAACGTCGCCAACTCCTGAAACTCCGCGAGCGTCAACGCATTCCAGTCCAACTGCAACTCGAACGGCTCCTCCATTCCGCGAATTTTCTCCCAGTCCCACCGTTCCAACTTTCTCGGCGGCGTCTCCATTTTATCCTTTTCCTGACGCAGAAAATTCAGAACCAACAACTCTTTCTCCGTCTTTTTCTCCGTCTTTTTCCCTTCTGAAACCGCTACTTCCACCTGTTTCGTTGTTAAAATCTCGCATTTCGGCAACGCTTTCTGGAGCTTTGCGATTCCTTTCTCCGTCAAAAAGTGACAATTTTCCAGATTCAAACTTTTCAGATTCTTCAACTTCCTCAGTGTTTTCAGCGACTTATCCGTGATTCCCGTATTCGCGAGATTTAACGTCCGCAATTTCGGATACTGCGTTAAAACCTCCACTCCCACATCACTAATTTCCACCGACGCCAGCGACAATTCCCGTAAATTCCCCGCTTTCGGCAACTTTCCGATTCCCTCATCTGTTACCCCCGTTCCGCTTAAATCCAATATGCGCAACGCCGTCAGGTTCCCCAGATTTTTCGCTCCCTGATCCGATATAATTGTATGCGCAACATTTAACTCTTCCAGACTTTCAATTTCATTCACCGCCTCCAGCGCGTTATCATCCGCCAGTGTCCAGGAAAGGTCAAGCGACTTCAAATCTTTCAGCGACGCGAGTGCCTCAACCGTTCCCGTCCCGACCAATGTCCCTGAAAGTTCCACTTTCTCCAATTTCGGCAACGCTTCCACAAATTCCGCCGAAAAACCAATAATATTCGTCCGATTCAGCGTCAATTTCTTGAGATTCACGCACCCTTTCAGCTCCAGAACCGCCTCCGTCGTAATCAGCGGACAATCCGAGAGATTCACCGCGCTCACGAACGGTTGCGGATTGATTTTCTTCAACTCATCATAAATCGAATTGGTATAAGCCAGATTCAGCGAGAATTCTTCCGTCTGGTCCGTAATTTCTCGCCATTCCGCCTCAGTCAGCGTCCTTACCGCCTCCTTTTCCCCCGAAAAATCCAGCGTTTTCGGCTTATCCCCATCCTTCCCCAATACGAAACCGGGGACCAGAAACAAAACTCCGAGCCACGTCAAAATAATTTTCATCTTCTGGTTCCTTTTTTGTCGAAAATTTTAATCATATCTAGATTCAAAAACAAACAACAAGTTTATTATAGAAGATGGAAAATATGTTGTCAATGATTTCCCATGAGAAAAGGAAAAATTTTTAGAAATTTAGCTAAAATAATTTAAAGCAAGCGTTCGTAGAACGCTTGCTTTTTTTCTTTTTTCTTGTTTCTTTGCTTTCAATTTTCGTCCACCAAAATTAACCGGTCCACATACAGCGCCTGTACGTTTTCATTATGTCGGTGAGCAAACCAGATATAGGACGTCGGCGTAAACTCGACGACACCACAGTCAAGCCAGCGGTAATTCGTTCCTTTTAACTTTTCGACGTCAAATGTCAATGACAGTGCACCTTTTTTCGTTTCGGGGTCATATACACCTACCGTGCCTGCTGGAATACCCTTATCAGTCGTCGCGTCGGCACGCATACTGACGAAAATCCGATATTTACCCTGTACGGACGGTCTGCAAGACGTGTGCCAGTCCACGCGAGTATCCATTTTGGTCGCTTTTCCGTCGATGGAGGCTACATCTTCTACACGTTCTGCCACGTTTTTATGGTTATTATAAAGTGCATCGTCGAACACGAACCACCGTTCCTCAGGCAGATTTTTGCAGTATTCCGGCGGGTCCTGAATCGTGACGGCATAATTCTTCATCATGTCGACACGCTCCTGGAACTGCCCTTCCTGATGAATCACGAACGATTTCGTCTCGCTTTTTTCGCACATTTCCGCAAAATCCGCCATGGCTGCTGCGAGGTTTTTCGGTCCCTCGAACGGCAGATTCTTCATCCGCGCGTCATTTCGCAGGGAGAAATAACGGTCGAGCCATACCAGATCCACTGCCATTTTCGCGCGACGCAGACGTTGAACCTGTACAGAGTCCACGCCATACACGGAAACTGACTTTTCCATCGCGGCGTTCATGATACATGTCGCTTGATTGAGCGTCTCCAAATCGAGCCATTTCGGCGTTTTACAGCTGAAACAGCCAAGATAAACGTTCACTTCCCGCGCACGTCGGACAAGCGTATCCATATATTCCCGGATAAACGGCGTGATTTCAGGTCCGTAGTAACCGTCGCAGAATTCCGTTATCAACGCATTTTCGTCCAGCTCCGGTTCCCACATCAGTCGGAGAAGAACCCAGTTCCGCATATCTGCCAGATCGTCCCCCTCACCTTCCTCGAATAGCCCGACGGCTCCGTGTTTTACGAAATACCGGACATTCGGCGCGAGCGCGTAGTAATTCGGGAACGGACCGAGATAATCATCATAATTCGTCACATAATCCCAGATAAACAGATGTTTCGCGATTTTACTCCAACCCTCAATATCCGACGCGAATTCTGCGTTCTGATCTCCGTCAAGCGGCTGGAGGAAAGAGCACTCAATCGAGCATAACCGAATCAGAACGTTATCGCGCGGACGGACGGTTTTCGGCGGCTTCCGCGACTGATGATACGCAAGTGTTTCGACCAGAACGTCCGGGAATTCCTTCTCGATATCCTCCGCAACTTGATTGATGAACGTCAGCAACACGCCGGCTTTCGAGCCTTCACGCTCATCGAATGCGCGACATTTTTCGCACTCGCACCAGCCGTGCCAGTCGTTTTGGCTGATGTCCACGAATTTCGTGTCGGGGTGTTTCCGAAGATTTTCCAGCACACGCCGAGTGTATTCTGCCCGCATTTCGTCGTTGGTCAGACAGAGTTGCGAGTGATCGCCCGTCCGTTTTCCGTCGATTAACGAGTACCATTCCGGATGTTTCTCGAACAGCTCTTTCGGCGGCAAAACCTTATTAAAAGAGTGTACGAAATACATAATATCGACTCTTCCGCCATACTCTTCCGTGAGAAAACCGTTTCCCTTCATACGTGCGGAGAAAACCGTCGGTTGCGCCCAGCGGTGATACATTTCACGCGAAATAATCTGCGGAGCGTAGGAAACCTCCAGATTTTCGGGAATTTCCAGCGTCGGTTTCTCTGGAATGTACGTTTCCGTCCGCGTCCACCACCGCACGCCGACGGTATCCTGCAGGAAAGAGTAAACCGCGTAGAGCGTCCCACGGCGTTCATGACCGCTCAAGTACAGATTCCCCTGATGGGTGCGGATGAAAATCTCGTCGAACTGGAATTTCTTCTCGCCGACCAGCTCATTTCCCGCACGGGTATTCCCCACGAAAATCAGCTTTTTCTGCTTCGCGTTTCCAGCCGTTTTTCCGTCTTTTTTTCCGTCTT